>JAVROZ010000058.1:0-9171 GCA_032162485.1 Mycobacterium sp. | reverse complement strand
ACACCAGTGCCTACCGCCAGTTCTCGACGATCGCGCGACGCCAAGTCCGGCTCGTCATCGCCGACCGTGCCTACTTCATCTTCCTGGCGGTGCTGCCGTTCATCCTGGGTGGGTTGTCGCTGACGGTTCCCGGTCACAAGGGATTCGGGCCGGCCGAAGCAACCAGCGGTACACCCGACGAAGCTGCGCAGATACTCATCCTGCTCAGCATCGCCGCTGTATTCATGGGGACTGCGCTGACCATCCGCGACCTCATCGGCGAGCGCCCGATCTTCTGCCGCGAGCAGGCCGTAGGGCTGTCGACGAGGGCGTACCTCTGGGCTAAAGTCACCGTGTTCTGCGCCTTCGCCGTTATGCAGGCGGCAATCGCCACCAGCATCGCGCTGGTGGGCAAGGGCGCACCGACGCAGCACGCGGTGCTGCTCGGGAATGCCAGCTTCGAGTTGTTCATCAGTATCGCCGCGACGTGTATGGCCTCAGCGATTCTCGGATTGCTGCTGTCGTCGATCGCCCGCTCCAGCGAGCAGATCATGCCGCTGCTGGTGGTGTCGCTGATGCTGCAACTGGTGCTGGCCGGCGGCATGATCCCGGTGACGGACCGGATGTTCCTGGACCAGCTGTCCTGGGCGGTGCCCGCCCGGTGGGGCTATGCGGCATCGGCAGCCACCGTCAACCTGACGGAGCTGGTGCCCAGTTCGATCGGTCCCGAGGACAGCCACTGGACGCATTCGCGCCCCGCATGGCTGTTCGACATGGCGATGCTCGCCGCGTTGTCGGTGGTCTACACCGGCATCATGTGGTGGCGAATCCGGCTCAAGCGCTGACGTCACGAACGCCCGTCGGGCTCACCATCCAGCCTGAGCCCGTGCGCCAGCGCGAACGCCATGGCCTGCGGCACGTCGATGCGGGCACCGGCCAGCGAGGCGGTCGTCCACAGATCGGGGTCGACGGACGCGCCGCGCAGGTCGGCATTGTCCAGCCGGGTGCCGTTGGTCCGGGCACCGCGCAGGTCAGCGCCGCGCAGCACGCTCTTGCGCAGGTCGGTCTGGACCAGGCTGGTCTCCCGCAGCCGGGCGCCGCTCAAGTCGACACCGCGTAGGTCGTTGCCACCGAGCACCGCGAGCGTGAAATCCACTTCGTCGAACGTCACCGGCCGCAACCGGCACTGCGCAAAGACCGAGCCCAGCATGCTGCACTGCGCAAAGGTGCTGTGCCACAACGTGGTTCGGGTGAAATTGCAGTTGCGGAAGGCCGATCCGCGGTGTTGGGACTCGGCCAGGTTGACCCCGCTGAAATCACACTCGGTGAACACCACCCGCTCGGTGTGCAGTCGGCTCAGATCTGCGTCTTCGAAGTCGCGGAAGTCCGTCCCGGTGAATTCACGGTCAGTCCACTTTTGGAATTCCGGTGTCAAGCGGCTAGCTGCTCGCCAGACTGGCCAGCGCGTATTCGCTCACCGTGATCAGCGCGTCGGTGGCTGACCTGCGATCGCGGGCATCGACGCTGATGACCGGGATGTGCTCGGGCAGGGTCAGCGCTTTGCGCACCTCCCCGACCGGATACCGGGGCGCGCCGTCGAACTCGTTGACCGCGACCAGGAACGGCAGACGGCGGTTTTCGAAGAAATCGACGGCGGCAAAGCTGTCCTGCAGCCGCCGGCAGTCGACCAGCACGATCGCGCCGATCGCGCCACGCACCAGGTCGTCCCACATGAACCAGAACCGGCGCTGGCCGGGGGTGCCGAACAGATATAGAACCAGATCCTCGGCCAGGGTGATGCGGCCGAAGTCCATTGCGACGGTGGTGGTCCGCTTGTCCGGGGTGGCCTCGAGCATGTCGACGCCGGCCGAGGCGTCGGTGACTATCGCCTCAGTCCGCAGCGGCATGATCTCCGACACCGCCCCGACGAACGTGGTCTTACCGGCGCCGAAGCCGCCCGCCACGACGATCTTCGTCGATGCGGTGCGGTGCTCGTCGAAGCGCTCCTCAGAGAGCCTTGAGGCCACGCAGGGTCCTTCCTATGAGCTCCTGTCGCTCATCGCCGGTCGAACGATCGGTCAAGGTCCTGTGCACCCGAAGGTAATCGGAGGTCACCAGATCACCGATCAAGACGCGCGCAACACCCACCGGCAAATCCAGCCGGGCCGAGATTTCTGCGACGGAGAGCGTGCTCACGCACAACGCGATGATCTTGCCCCGCACGTCGTCGGCCGGCCATTCGTGAGCCAGACCCGCCCGCAGCGTCTGCACCGGCGCTTCCAACGGGAGGTCGACGTCAGTGCCGGTCCGCCCGGCCGTCAAAGTGTACGGGCGGACCAGGTTCGGCTGGCGTGCGACCTCCGCCGGGGTCAGGGATGGCTCGCGTTGGTCCATCGCGGCTCGGATTCGGCACGGCGGGCGGACTGCACCACGTTGCCCACCTGTTCGACGAGGATGGCCATCTCATAGCCGATCTGACCGATGTCGCACGACGGGATGGCCAGCGTCGCCAGATGCGAGCCGTCGCCGACGCGCATCAACAACAGGAAGCCGTTCTGCATCTCGACCACCGACTGCAGCACCTGCCCACCCTCGAACAGCTGCGCGGCGCCGGTAGCCAGGCTGGCCAGCCCGGACGCCACCGCGGCCAGCTGGTCGGCGCGTTCCCGCGGGAGGTGTTCACTGGCGGCGACCGCCAGCCCGTCAACCGACACCAGTAACGCGTGCGCCACACCAGGGACTTCGCGCACGAACTTCGAAACCAGCCAGTCCAGTGGGCTGTAGGACGATTGGACCGTCATTGCTGCTCGGCTTCCTGGCTGATATCGCGTGCGTGCGAGCGTCCGGAACGCACCCCGGTGAAGTGGCTCCCGATCGAGTTGCGCACCGCATCGGGGTCGCGCAGCGCATGGAATCCGCCGTTGGACGCCACGGGCTCCGCTGCCGATGGGGTCTCGTCGGGATCGCGCTCTCCCGGTGACCCCGGCACCAATAGGGCTCCGGGGGTGCGCAGCGGCAGGCCGAGCTCGGTGCGGGCCTGGACTGGCTTGTCTTCTGCCTCGGCGGCGGCCGTCCAGCCCCGGTCCCACACCGTCTGCCAGTCCAGATCGGGGCTTTGGACCAGTTCGTGCGGGTCGCCCATCATCTCGGACAGCATCCGCTGATAAATCACGTCGTCATCAGCCGGCCCCGACGGGGTGAGGTCCGGCGGTTCGGGAGGCGGTGACTTGGGTGCGGGTGGCGCTACGGGCGGGCGCCGCGCGAAGAACGTCGAGGTGTCCGATGCGGTTTTGGCCGGCGCGGATTGTTGGGGTGCCGCGGCTCTTTCCGGCTGCTGCGCAGCTGCCTTCTCCCACCACGGCGTCGGAAGCGGACGCTTCTGCTTGGCTTGCTCCCCTTCGGCCTGGGCGGAGATCTGGGCGGGGGTCTGCGTGATGCCGCTGGAGCCGGGGCTGCGGCGCGGCAACGACGTCACCGAGTTGCCGGCCTGCCCGCCGCCATCCAGCAGCGGCGTCCCGGAAACCGCGGCGTCCGGCTCGGGCGGCCGCACGGCGAAAAACTGGCGCTGCGCCGGTGGGGGTTGGGCAACTTGTTGTTGCCCTTCGACGAGCACGCTCAGCGGCAGGTAGACCTCCGCGGTGGTGCCTGTGCCAGCTTCCCCAGCCGCCGGGCCGCGTAACCCCACCCGCACACCGTGCCGTCCGGCCAGCCGCCCCACGACGAACAAGCCCATGTGCCGCGCGTTATCCGGAGTCGGGCCCGGAGTGCCGCCCGCCTGCAGCCGCATGTTGGCCATGCGCCGGTCGGACTCGGTCATGCCCAGACCGGAGTCGGCAATGCGCAGCAACACACCACCTTCGCTGCCACGCACCGCGGAAACCTTCACCGGTGTAGTCGGCGGCGAGTAGCGCAGCGCATTGTCGATCAACTCGGCAAGCAGATGGATGACGCCGCCCGCGGACCCGCCGAGCACCGTGGAGTCGGCGACGGACCCGATCGCGACCCGGCGGTAGTCCTCGACCTCGGAAACCGCGGCGTTGATCACCGTCGCCAACGGAACCGGCTCGCGTTGGTCACGCGAAATCTGGGCGTCGGCTAACACCAGCAGGTTTGCGCTGTTGCGGCGCAGTCGGGCGGCCAGGTGATCCAAGCGGAACAGGTTGTCGAGCCGCTCGGGGTCCTCCTCGTTGCGCTCCAGCCGGTCGATGAGCGACAGCTGCTGATCCACCAGTGAACGGCTGCGCCGCGACATGGTCTCGAACATGTCATTGACCAGCGCGCGCAGCCGCGCCTCGTCCCCGGCCAGCAATAGAGCCTGGGTATGCAGTTCATCGACGGCGTGCGCGACCTGGCCAATTTCCTCGCTGGTGTACACCGCCAACGGCTGCGGGATCGGCTCGGCGCCGGCCCGGACCTGATCGATCTCGCTCTCCAAGTCGGTGTGAGCGACCTTGAGCGCGCCGTCGCGCAACACGCGCAACGGCTTGACCAGCGCGCGGGCCACCAGCAGCACGATCACCAGCGCAACCACAATGGCGGCCAGCACCACAACGGCATCGCGGATAGCGGCGTCGCGGCGCGCGGTGGCCTGGTCCTGCACCGACTTCGTCACCGACGCCGTGGCTTCGGCGATGATTTGGTCGGCGATCCCCTGGGTGGTGTGTATCGAGCGCAGCAGATCGGGGTTGTCGACGAGCGTGCTGTCCGGGTCGGATATCACGGCCATCCGGGTCATTAGCTGCTGCTGCAGGTTCTTGGCGTCTGGGGAGCCGGCCCCGAGCACCT
Organism: Mycobacterium sp.; assembly: GCA_032162485.1. GTDB lineage: Bacteria > Actinomycetota > Actinomycetes > Mycobacteriales > Mycobacteriaceae > Mycobacterium. Next base: position 4,407 of record JAVROZ010000058.1, on the reverse strand, counting down.
CGCTCATCCCGAACAGGGTCGACGGTTCGGTCCCGGCCAGGGTGATCATCGCGGTACGCAGCTGCGGCTCGGGCAGGTCGGCGCCGCGGGTTACCAGGATCTCCTGCAGTGTCATCTGTCCACGGGCCCCGACGGCCCGGCTGAGGCCCTGCACCTGCGAACGGATCTGCTCGCTGTCGATGCGCACGGAAGCGTTGATCGCGTCCTCGGCGGTCAGTAGCAGCGGCGCATAGGTGGTGACCTTGTCCCGCAGACCTACGCTGTTGTCCTGGTCCAGCAGCGCCTGGCCGCCGTTGAGCAGCATGCTGACCCCCGAGCGGACGTCGGGAATTACCTCGGTGTCCGCCAGCCGCAGCTGCAATTCGTTCTTGCGGGCCGCGAAGTTCTTCTTCGCCCCCTCCGCGTCGCGGCCCGTCGAACTCGCGAGTAGTGCCACATCGAGCGCGGACATGTATTTGGTGATCGCCGGAATCACGTCGGCACGGGCCGCGGCCAGCCGCAGTCCGCTGGAATTGGCCATCTCACCTTGGACCCGCAAGGCCCCGAACGTCGTCGCCAGCACCAACGGCAGCAGGGCGATCGCGAAGACCTTCCACCGCACCGGCCAGTTGCGCAGCGACCACGCCCGTGGACGTGTAGGTGGGGGTGGGGCCGCCGCGGGAGCCGGTGCGAAGTCTGGTGGCACCGCCGCGACCGGAGTGGTCGGGCGGGCGAACATCGTCACGTGCGCGCGGCCGGGCCGCCGGCCGCACCCAATTGAAACGAGAAACTCATTGAACTTCCTGCTTTATTTGACCGCCCGGCAGATCGCCGCGAACGTCTATGCCTGGCAATCCGACGAGTATGACAGCCTCCAGCCGAGGTCTCCATAATTGTTACTGAGTAGATAAGGTTCGCCGCGTCGGGTCGGCGTAACGGGCGAACCAGTCCGGCAAACTCGGATGGGGACCATGGGGGCAATAGCGATGCGTGGGGCGAAATCTTTGGTGCTGGCAGCTGCCTTTCTACTATCGGAAATCACGCTTGTCAGCACGGGGCAATAACGGCGGGTTCGGCGGGGAGATCAACCGAGGCCGCCAACTTTGCCATGATCGACAGATGTTTCGGCTGATGTTCGTTTCTCCGTGCATCGCTCCGAATACCGGCAACGCCATCCGGACGGCGGCCGCCACCGGGTGCGAGCTGCATCTCGTCGAACCGCTGGGCTTCGATCTGTCCGAACCCAAACTCCGTCGGGCCGGGCTGGACTATCACGACCTGGCGTCGGTCACGGTGCATGCATCGCTCGATCACGCGTGGGCGGCGCTGGCGCCCGCCCGGGTGTTCGCGTTCACCGCAGGGGCCTCGTCGGGATTCGCCGAGGTCGGCTACCGGCCCGGCGACGTGCTCATGTTCGGGCCCGAACCAACCGGGCTGGACGCGACGACGCTGGCCGACTCCCACATCACCGCGCAGGTGCGCATTCCGATGCTGGCGGGGCGCCGCTCACTGAACCTGTCGAACGCGGCAGCGATCGCCGTTTACGAGGCCTGGCGGCAACAGGGTTATTTTGGGGCGATTTAGCCCGCCGAACGCAGAAGCAGGCTCGTGCTTAGCACGAGCCTGCTTTCTACAGGGCATGTTCAGGGGGCAGGGGAACATGCCGCAGTCTGATGGCGCCGACTTCTAACCGAAGTCTGACGCAGTTCTCACGCGCATCTCCTTTTTTCGGTGCGGGCTTGTTGTCATTCAGATTGCCCCACCGGGCTCGCCGGCGATGTCCCCCAACAGGGGATACCTGGGATGAATTCCGTGTCCTACTAATGGGGGACAAATGAGGGGACCCGAGTTACCAGCTGTTCCAGTGCGTCAGGCTTTCGGCGGGCAGCCGCTTGGCCGGCCGGAAGTCGGTGCCTTTGGTATAGGCGATCGGGAACAGCCCGCCCTGGCTGTACTCGTCGTAGGAGATGCCAAGGATGTCGGCCACGGTGCGCTCGCCGTCGTTCAACAGGTGCAGTGTGGTCCAGCAGGAACCCAGCCCGCGCGAACGCAGCGCCAGGCAGAAGCTCCACACCGCGGGAAACAACGACGCCCAGAATGAAACACCGCCTAGCGGCGACTGATCGGCTCGGCCCAGGATGCAGGGAATCAGCAGGACCGGAGCCTCGTGCATGTGTTCGGCGAGATAGGAGGCCGAATCGCGGACCCGGCCCATCTGCTCGCCACGGGTGTCGCCCTCGGCGTACTCGGGTCCCGGTGAGCTGAGGTAGGCCTTCGCGTTGGCCAGGTAGACGTCTGCGATCGCCTTCTTCTTCTCCGCGTCCTCGACGAACACCCATTGCCACCCCTGCGAATTGGAGCCGGTCGGCGCCTGTAGTGCCAGGTCGAGGCATTCCATCAGGACTTCGCGCGACACCGGCTTGTCGAAGTCGAGACGTTTGCGGACCGAGCGGGTGGTACTCAGAACTTCATCGACGGTCAGATTGAGTGTCATGCGTGGAGGCTACCGTTGGGTCCATGATCGAACTGACAGAAGACGTTTCCAGTAGGCTCGCCTCCGATCACTATGGCTGGCTCACCACTATCGCCAAGTCGGGACAGCCGGTGCCGCGGCTGATCTGGTTCTATTACGACGGCACCGACCTGACGGTCTACTCCATGCCCGATGCCGCCAAGGTGGCCCACATCGAGGCACGGCCCCTGGTCAGCCTGAACCTTGATTCCGACGGAAATGGTGGCGGCATCATCGTCATCGGCGGGATGGCCGCGGTAGACGAGACCGGCGTCGACTGCCGCGACGACAAACCGTACTGGGCCAAGTACCGCGAAGATGCCGACAAAGCCGGCCTGACCGACATGATGGGCAACTTCAGCACGCGGCTGCGGATCGCGCCAACGAAGGTGTGGACCACCCCCACCGCCTGAGCGCGCTCTGTAGTTCGAGTGACGGCGGTCAGCGGAAGTCCCGTGACTTCGAGCCGACGGCCAGGCTGATGCTGCCTATTCGCTCGGCGACGACCGTGATTGCGCCGCTGGCGTTTTGGACCTGACCGCGGATCAATAGCGCCGGTGCGGTGTGCGCCAGCTTGCGGTGCCGCGCCCACACTCCTGGCGTGCAGAGCACATTGATCATCCCGGTCTCATCCTCGAGGTTGACGAACGTCACCCCCTGGGCGGTCCCGGGCCGCTGCCGATGGGTCACCGCTCCGGCGATCAGCACGCGGTCACCGTCGGGCACCGATCCCAGCGCATCGGCGGGGACAACTCCCATCGCGTTCAGGTCGGCCCGCAGGAACTGCGTCGGATAACTGTCCGGGGAGACGCCGGTGGCCCATACGTCGGCGGCGGCCAACTCCAGTTCGCTCATCCCCGGCAGCGCCGGGATATGTGACGACGAGCCCACCCCAGGCAACCGGTCTGGCCGTTGGGTGGCCGCCGCCCCGGCCGCCCACAGGCCCTCCCGACGGGACATCCCGAAGCAGCCCAGCGCGCCGGCCGTCGCCAACGCTTCGGTCTGCGGCACGGAAAGCTGCAACCGCGTCGTCAGGTCCAGCAGAGAGGCGAACGGGCCGTTGACTTTTCGCTCCTCGGCCAGCTTCTCTGCGAGGTCGTCGCCGATATGGCGGACCGCACCCAGCCCGAGGCGGACCTCCGTTCCGGCATTCTCGAGTGTCGCGTGCGCCAGGCTGGCGTTGACGCACGGGCCGTGCACCAACACCCCGTGCCGCCGCGCATCAGCCACCAGCGACTGCGGCGAATAGAAACCCATCGGCTGGGCACGCAGCAACGCCGCACAAAAAGCCGCCGGATGATGCAGCTTGAACCACGACGAGTAGAACACCAGCGACGCAAAGGACAGCGCGTGACTTTCCGGGAAGCCGAAGTTGGCGAAGGCCTCCAACTTTTCATAGATCCGGTCGATCAATTCGTCGTCGGCTCCATGGAGCGCCCGCATGCCGTCGTAGAACCGGCCGCGCAGCCGTTGCATGCGCTCCGTCGAGCGCTTGGATCCCATGGCGCGCCGTAACTGGTCGGCCTCGGCCGCGGAGAAACCGGCGCAGTCGACCGCCAGCTGCATCAACTGTTCCTGAAAGAGGGGCACCCCCAGTGTCTTACGCAAGGCCGACTCCATGGACGGGTGGTCATAGACGACCGGTTCGATACCGTTGCGCCGCCGGATGTAGGGGTGTACCGACCCGCCCTGGATGGGACCGGGACGGATCAACGCGACCTCCACCACCAGGTCGTAAAAAATCCGCGGCCGTAACCGCGGCAAGGTGGCCATCTGCGCCCGGGACTCCACCTGGAACACGCCTACCGAATCGGCCCGCGACAGCATCTCGTATACCGCCGACTCGGAAAGGTCCAGCCTGGCCAGGTCCACCTCGATACCTTTGTGCTCGCCCACCAGGTCTCTGGCGTAATGCA
>JAVROZ010000057.1:0-2600 GCA_032162485.1 Mycobacterium sp. | reverse complement strand
CGCGGTCTCGACAACGGCTGGACGCCACAGTGCGGCAGCTGGCCACAACGCGCCGGGAATTATTTGCGATGTCACCCAGTCCGCGGTCACGCGATGATTGAAGACCCGGGACACCTTGTGGGAAGTGCCATGGGAGGGGCCGACAACATCGCCGAGCTCACCGACGTCCTGAGAGCGATCCACTCGGCCAAACCGAACGACCTACCGAAAGCATTGGACCAATTGACTACCGCCGCTGCGGCGTCTGTGCCCGGGGCGCAATACGCCGGCATAACAGTCAGCAGTCGACAGAACGAGGTCGGCACTCCTTCGGTGAGCCATCGTTATCCCGGCATTCTCGACGAGATTCAACAACGTCATCTCGAGGGGCCGTGCCTACAGGCGGCATGGAGCCGCGAAACGGTGATCGTCGACGACCTCAATTCCGACCATCGTTGGCCGCGATATCGCGGAGATGCGTTGGCTCAGACGCCGATCCGCAGCATAGCGTCGTTGCCGATATTCGCCGACGAACTACTCATGGGGGCACTGAACATCTTCGCTGAGGCCACCTATGTATTCGACGAGAAGGCGCTCGAGACTGCCCGGATATTCGCCGTGCTAGGCAGCCTTGCCTGGAGCAATGTCGTTCGCAAGCAGCAATTCGAATCGGCCTTGTCTTCCCGTGACGTCATCGGCCAAGCCAAGGGAATTCTGATGGAGCGGTACAGCATCGACGATAGCGCCGCGTTCGCGATGTTGGTCAAGATGTCTCAGGAGTCACACGTTCGTCTGAGTGAAGTGGGGCGCCGCGTGGCCGAGACCGATCACCCCACCTCTGCCTGAGACTATTCGTGCACGGAGTCCGGCGCTGGTGGTAAGAGCTGACCCTCCTGGCCGCCGCGGTTGTTGTCGGCGTCCGCGGTGGCCAACAGCCACGAATACTGAAACGCGGTTTCCTTCCAACGCTCGTAGCGGCCACTGATTCCGCCATGACCGGCATTCATCTGGGTCTTCAACAAGACCGGCCTACCTTCACCGTTGTTGGCGTGCCGCAGCGCCGCAACCCACTTGGCCGGCTCCACGTAATACACCCGGGTGTCATTCAGTGACGTCATCGCCAGGATGGCCGGGTACTTCCGCTCCATGACGTTCTCATAGGGCGAGTAGGACTTCATGTAAGCGTAGACATCGCTGTCGCTCAACGGGTTTCCCCACTCGTCCCATTCGGTGACGGTCAGCGGCAACGAGGGATCCAAAATAGTGGTCAACGGGTCGACGAACGGCACCTGCGCCAGGATTCCGGCGAAGTGATCGGGAGCCATGTTGGCCACGGCGCCCATCAGCAGACCGCCCGCACTGCCACCCAGGGCAACCAGCTGCTGGGGGCGAGTCAGCCCAGTTTCGACGAGATGCTCTGCCACTGCGATGAAGTCGGTGAAGGTGTTCTTCTTCTCCAGGAGCTTGCCGCGTTCGTACCATAACCGGCCCATCTCACCACCGCCGCGAACGTGGGCGACCACGAACACCATCCCGCGATCCAGCAGTGAGAGCCGGGCGATGGAGAAGCGCGGATCCTCGCAGATCTCGTAGGCGCCGTATCCGTACATCATTGCCGGAGCAGGAAATTCGATTCCGGCCTTATGCACGATCGAGATCGGTATCCGGGCACCATCTGCCGCCTGCGCCCAGTCGCGTCGTTCCACATAGTCCTCTCGCCGATAGCCGCCCAGCACCGGTTGCTCTTTGAGCAAGGTGCGCTTCCCGGTCACCAGGTCCAGATCGTAGATCCGGACCGGAGTGACGAAGGATCCGGCGCCGACTCGCAGCTTGGGAGAATCCCAATTCGGGTTGGCTCCGAGCCCGGCCGACATCAGCTCTGAGTCAAAGGAAATCTCCTCCGGCTCACCGTAGCTACCGTCAGAGCCGAACGGCCACAGCTGGATTCGCGGCAGTGCCTCTCGCCGATAGCTGACCACCAGGTGGCCGGCGAAAGCGTCGACGCCGTCGAGCCGCACATCATCGCGATGCGGGATCAGGACGCGTTGCCGCGCGGGAACACCGACCGGGACCTCCACCAGGGTGAAGTTCACCGCGCCGTCGTTGTGCAGGATCAAGAACCGTTCCTGGCCGCCGTGCACAGCGTGCTCGACCGAGTACTCGACACCCTCGCGGCGCGGCAGCACTACGGTGAATTCCGCATTCGAGTCGGCGGCATCGGCGTAGCGGACCTCGGAGGTGACCGACGATCCCGCAGCGATCAGCACGTAGGCGTCGCTGCGGGTGCGCCCTACACCGAGCCAGAACCGTTCGTCGGCTTCGTGATAGACCCGCTCCGACGGTTCGCCGGAGCCCAGTCGATAGCGCCACACTGTGTCGGGCCGCCAGGCTTCGTCCACCGTGCTGTAGTACACGGTGCGGTTGTCGGCCGCCCAGGTCGCACCGGCGCCGATATCGGGGATTTCGTCGGGATAGACATCGCCAGTGCGTAAGTCCTTGAACCGCAGCGTGTAACGCTCGTCGCCGACCACGTCGACCGAGTAGGCCAACAGATTCGCGTCCAGACTGATACTGGCCGCACCCAGCGCGAAGTAATCGTGGCCCCCGGCTTCGACGTTCTC
>JAVROZ010000056.1:0-6359 GCA_032162485.1 Mycobacterium sp. | reverse complement strand
AAGAAGCCTCCTGCCACCAAGGCCAAAGGCACCACGAAGAGCCCGAAGGTCATCGACGTCGAACTCGACAGTCATATCGACGACCCGAAAACCGATGGGCCGCGACACAGCTTTCTCTCGCGGCTCTACACCGGAACCGGTGCGTTCGAGGTGGTGGGGCGCCGCAAGCTCTGGTACGGCATCAGCGGGGCGATCATCGGGATCGCCATCCTGGCCATCCTCATCCGCGGGTTCACCTTCGGTATCGACTTCAAGGGCGGCACCACGGTGTCAATGCCCTCTGCCGGCACGGTCCAGGTCACCCAGGTGGCGGACGTGTTCAAGAAGACGATCGGTAAGGATCCCGAGGCGGTAGTCACCGTCGGCAAGGGTTCGTCGGCCACGGTGCAGATTCGGTCGGAGACGCTGTCCAACGAGCAGACGGAAAAGTTGCGCAACGCTCTGTTCGACGCGTTCCACCCCAAGGGCCCCGACGGGAACCCGAGTAAGAAGGCGATCAGCGACGCGGCGGTGTCGGAGACCTGGGGCGACCAGATCACCAAGAAGGCGGTGCTCGCGCTGGTGGTGTTCCTGGTGCTGGTCGCCGTCTACATCACCGTGCGCTACGAGCGGTACATGACGCTCTCCGCGCTGGCAGCCATGATCTTCGACCTCACCGTCACCGCGGGTGTCTATGCCCTGGTGGGTTTCGAAGTCACGCCGGCCACGGTGATCGGCCTGCTGACCATCCTCGGGTTCTCGCTCTACGACACCGTCATCGTGTTCGACAAGGTCGAGGAGAACACCAACGGATTCCAGCACACCACCCGGCGCACCTTCGCCGAACAAGCCAACCTGGCGGTCAACCAGACGTTCATGCGCTCGATCAACACCAGCCTGATCTCGGTATTGCCGGTGGTGGCGCTGATGGTGGTGGCGGTGTGGCTGCTGGGCGTCGGCACGCTGAAGGACCTGGCGCTGGTGCAGCTCATCGGCATCATGGTGGGCACCTACTCCTCAATCTTCTTCGCTACGCCGCTGCTGGTGACGTTGCGGGAACGCACGGAATTGGTGCGCACCCACACCCGGCGAGTGCTCAGACGGCGAAACGCCGGCGCGGCGGTCACCGCCGAAAAGGCTTCCAGCTCGAAGGCGGACGCGAAAGCGGCGTCCTCTGACGACGACGACGAATCGACGGAGGAGACCGTCGCGACGGAAGCCGCCGTAACGAGCGAGCCGGCCAGCGAGGCTGCCACGGCATCCATCGAAAAAACGGCGGACAAGCCGGCGGTGACGAACAAGCCCGCGCCGGGGGCCCGACCGGTGCGTCCCACCGGTACGCGTCGTCCCACCGGCAAGCGAAACGCAAGCAAGCGGTAGCCAAATGGCCACCTGGTGTCGCTGGCGGAGAGCCCTGCTGGTTACCGGTGTGACGGCAGGGCTGGCGGCAGCCACCCTGACCGGATGCTCGGGTAGCGCTGCCGGCCAGGTCGACTACGTGGTGGACGGCGCACTGTCCAGTTACAACACCAACACTGTCCTGGGTGCCGCCTCGGCCGGCGCTCAGGCGTTTGCCCGCACGCTCACCGGGTTCGGCTATCACGGACCCGACGGGCAGGTCGTGGCCGACCACGACTTCGGCACAGTCTCGGTGGTGGGTGGTTCGCCCCTGGTGCTCGACTACCAGATTGCCGACAACGCCGTCTATTCCGACGGCAAGCCGGTGACGTGCGACGACCTGGTGTTGGCCTGGGCAGCCCAATCGGGGCGTTATGGCGGTTTCGACGCCGCCTCGCAGGCTGGGTACATCGATATCGCTAACGTCGAGTGCACCCCCGGCCAGCGGAAGGCCCGCGTCTCGTTCATCCCGGACCGCGGATTCGTCGACTACACCCAGCTGTTCACCGCGACTTCGATGATGCCGTCACACGTCATTTCCGACACACTGGGCACCGACGTCACCACGGCGCTGCTCGCCAACAAGGGGTCGGTGATCGAACAGATTGCGCGACTGTGGAATACCACCTGGGACCTCAAGCCGGGGATCGACGTCAAACGCTTCCCGTCGTCTGGGCCGTACAAGATCGAACGCGTGCTGGATGGTGGCGCGGTGGTGCTGGTCGCGAACGACCGCTGGTGGGGTACCAAGGCGATCACCAAGCGGATCACCGTGTGGCCGCAGGGCGGCGACATCCAGGACCGGGTCAACAACCGCAGCGTCGACGTGGTCGACGTCGCGGCCGGGTCGTCGGGAGCGCTGGCCACTCCGGACAATTATCAGCGCGCCGACTCGGCGTCAGCGGGGATCGAGCAGCTGATCTTCGCACCGCAGGGCCCGGTGGCGTCCAGCGCCGGCCGGCACGCGTTCGCGCTGTGCACCCCTCGGGACGTGATCGCCCGAGACGCGGGGGTGGCGATCGCCAACTCACGGTTGAGCGCGGCGACCGAGGACGCCTTGGCGGCGGCTGACGGCACCACTGAGGCCGCCCAGTTCAACAAAGCAGATCCCAATGCCGCTCGCGCGGCGCTGGGCGGTGCGACGCTGACGGTGCGAATCGGCTACCGCGGCCCCAACGCACGGCTGGCGGCCACCGTGGGGTCTATTGCGGCGTCGTGCGCACCTGCCGGAATCACCGTGACGAATGTGACTCTGGATACGTTGGGGCCACAGGCACTGCGGGACGGCAAGATCGACGTGCTGGTGGCCAGCACGGGCGGCGCCAGTGGCAGCGGATCCAGTGGCTCGTCGGCTGTGGATGCCTATGCCCTGCACGGCGGCAACGGGAACAACCTGTCGGGTTACAAAAATCCTCAGGTCGACGGGATAATCGGGGCGCTGGCCGTTTCCGCCGATCCCGCCGAGCGCGCCCGATTGCTGGCCGAGGCCGCGCCGGTGCTCTGGGGTGACATGCCGACGTTGCCGTTGTACCGCCAGCAGCGCACGTTGTTGATGTCGAAAAAGATGTATGCCGTCAGCCGGAACCCCACCCGCTGGGGAGCGGGCTGGAACATGGACCGATGGGCCCTGATGCAATGAGGTTGCCGTGACGACCTGCCTGACCGACATGATTGCGTCGCTGAGTCGCAATGTCGCCGACTTTCCCAAGCCGGGCGTCCAGTTCAAGGACCTCACCCCGGTGTTCGCCGACCGGGACGCGATGGCCGCGATCACCGACGCCTTGGCGGACTTCGCAGCCGGCGCCGATCTGGTGGCCGGCATCGACTCCCGCGGGTTTTTGCTCGCTGCGGCCGTCGCCACCCGGCTGCGCACCGGCGTCCTGGCCATTCGTAAGGGCGGCAAGCTGCCGCCGCCGGTGCTCAGCGAGGACTACGAACGCGAGTATGGGGCCGCGACCATCGAGATTCCCGCCGATGGGATCAGGTTGGCCGGCCTGCGCATGGTGATCATCGACGACGTCCTGGCCACTGGCGGCAGCATCGCCGCGGCGCAACGGTTGCTCGAGCGCGTCGGCGCGGACGTGACATCGGCGGCGGTGGTGGTGGAGCTGGTGGAGCTCGGCGGCCGTGAGGCGCTGTTACCGCTGCCGCTGCACAGCCTGAGCCGCGTCTAAAGCCGGTTTGACAAGATATCCTCGAGGTCGGAGGTGACTGAGGTGGCGGAGGACCAGAGCACGCTGCAAGCTGTCGCGCCGCCTACGGAACCGATACCGGTCAGTGAGCTACCAGAGCCGTCCGTAGAGCCGGAGCCCGTCAAGACGACCAGCAGTGCGTCCCGTCGGGTCCGGGCCCGGCTGGCCCGCCGGATGACCGCTCGCAGCAGCGCCATCAACCCCGTCCTCGAGCCGCTGGTGGCGGTGCACCGGGAGGTCTATCCGAAGGCTGATCTGACACTGCTGCAACGCGCGTACGAGGTAGCCGACCAGCGGCACGCCACCCAGTTGCGGCACTCCGGTGATCCCTATATCACCCATCCGCTGGCCGTCGCCAACATCCTGGCCGAGTTGGGCATGGACACCACCACTCTGGTGGCCGCGCTGTTGCACGACACCGTCGAGGACACCGGCTACACGCTTGCGGCGCTATCGGAGGAATTCGGTGAGGAAGTAGGCCACCTCGTCGACGGCGTCACCAAGCTGGACCGCGTCGTGCTGGGCAGCGCCGCCGAAGGCGAGACGATCCGCAAGATGATCACCGCGATGGCCCGTGACCCGCGGGTGCTGGTGATCAAGGTGGCCGACCGGCTGCACAACATGCGTACGATGCGCTTCCTGCCGCCGGAGAAGCAGGCCCGCAAGGCCCGTGAAACGCTGGAAGTCATTGCGCCCCTGGCGCATCGGCTTGGCATGGCCAGCGTCAAGTGGGAGCTGGAGGACCTGTCTTTCGCGATCCTGCACCCGAAGAAGTACGACGAGATCGTCCGGTTGGTCGCCGGTCGCGCGCCGTCCCGCGACACCTACCTGGCCAAGGTTCGAACCGAGATCACCAACACCTTGACGGGATCGAAGATCAAGGCGACGGTCGAGGGCCGCCCCAAGCACTACTGGTCGATTTATCAGAAGATGATCGTCAAGGGCCGCGACTTCGACGATATCCACGACCTGGTCGGCATTCGCATTCTGTGCGATGAGATCCGTGACTGCTATGCCGCTGTGGGCGTGGTGCATTCGCTTTGGCAGCCGATGGCGGGGCGGTTCAAGGACTACATCGCCCAGCCCAGATACGGTGTTTATCAGTCGCTGCACACCACGGTCGTCGGACCCGAGGGCAAGCCGCTGGAGGTGCAGATCCGCACCAGCGACATGCACCGCACCGCCGAGTTCGGTATCGCCGCGCACTGGCGCTACAAAGAAACCAAGGGCCGCAACGGTGTTCCGCATCTGCATGCCGCCGCCGAGATCGACGACATGGCCTGGATGCGACAGCTACTCGACTGGCAGCGGGAAGCCGCCGACCCGGGTGAGTTCCTGGAGTCGTTGCGTTACGACCTTGCCGTACAAGAGCTTTTCGTATTCTCGCCCAAGGGTGACGTTTTCACGCTTCCCACCGGATCCACACCGGTGGACTTCGCCTACGCCGTGCACACCGAGGTCGGCCACCGCTGCATCGGCGCCCGGGTCAACGGGCGGCTGGTGGCGCTGGAACGCAAGCTGGAAAGTGGGGAAGTCGTCGAGGTTTTCACCTCCAAGGCCCCCAACGCCGGACCGTCACGGGACTGGCAGCAGTTCGTGGTGTCGCCGCGCGCGAAGTCGAAGATCCGGCAGTGGTTCGCCAAAGAGCGGCGTGAGGAAGCGCTGGAAGCCGGCAAAGACGCAATGGCCCGGGAGGTGCGCCGCGGCGGACTTCCGTTGCAGCGCTTGGTAAATGGCGGGTCAATGACGGCGGTGGCGCACGAACTGCACTACACCGACGTGTCGGCGATGTACACCGCGATCGGTGAAGGGCACGTTTCGGCCCGCCACGTGGTGCAGCGGCTGCTGGCTGAGCTCGGCGGTATTGACCAGGCCGAGGAGGACCTGGCCGAGCGATCCACGCCGGCGACCATGCCGCGCCGCCCACGCAGCACCGAGGACGTCGGGGTTTCGGTGCCCGGCGCGCCGGGTGTGCTGACCAAGCTGGCCAAGTGCTGCACGCCGGTGCCCGGCGACCAGATCATGGGCTTCGTCACCCGCGGAGGCGGGGTCAGTGTGCACCGCACCGACTGCACCAACGCCACGTCCCTGCAGCAGCAGGCAGAGCGCATCATCGAGGTGCTCTGGGCGCCTTCCCTGTCGTCGGTGTTCCTGGTGGCGATCCAGGTGGAAGCGCTCGATCGGCACCGGCTGTTGTCGGACGTCACCCGTGTACTGGCCGACGAAAAGGTCAACATTCTGTCGGCGTCGGTTACCACCTCCGGTGACCGGGTGGCGATCAGCCGGTTCACTTTCGAAATGGGCGACCCCAAGCACCTCGGGCATCTGCTCAACGTGGTGCGCAACGTGGAAGGCGTCTACGACGTGTATCGGATCACGTCAGCTTCCTAATCTGCGCTATGGGGTTGTCGATCCCTCGGTCGCCGTATCGGTCACCTTGGACGTCTGCGTCGTGTCCGGCTCGGACGGGTCGGTCGTCGGGGGCGCCGTGCTGCTGGTCGTCGCCGTCGTCGTGCTGACGGGCGGGGTGTTCGGGGCGCTGTCGTCGCCGCCTCCCAAGAACGCGACCAGCACCGCCACCAGGAGCAGCACCAAACCTGATCCCGCGACAGTCAGAATCAGCGCGGTGCGGCTACCCGCGCTGCTTGGTTCGGCGTTGAACGGTCCATCAGTGTCCGCCGGCCGAGTCGGGGTGGCTTGTGGCGGCGTCGGTGGCGGGGGCGGGGGTAGCGACACGGCACCCGCCGCACTGCCCAACGCTGCACGCGTGGCAGCGGCAAGTTCGAGCAC
>JAVROZ010000055.1:0-6369 GCA_032162485.1 Mycobacterium sp. | reverse complement strand
GAAAGCCGCGTCTTCGCTCCCGGGCACACCACATTGGCCCGCACCCCGTGGCCCTTCAGCTCCGCGGCGATGGCCATCGTCAAGCCATTGACCGCCCCCTTGCCGGCGGGATAACCAGTGCCGCCGTAGTCGCCGAGAAACGCCACCGAACCGGTATTGATAATCGCGCCATGGCCTTGAGCGGCCATAACCGGCGCCGCGACCCGACAGGTGTGAAACACAGTGCCCAGGTGCGCGCCGATCAATTCGTCGAACTCCGCCGGCGAGATCCGCAGAATCGACGAACGGGTTGGCTCAGCGATTCCTGCGCAATTGATCAGAACGTCGAATCGCCCGAATGTCTCTGCGCACGAATCGATTAGAGCCGCGGCAACGCGTTCGTCATCGGCTGCCCCTATTACTCCGGTGGCGTGCCCGCCCGACGCGGTGAGCGCATCGACGGTCTGCTCGACCGCGCCCGCGTCACGCCCATTGACCACAACACCGGCGCCCAGGCTGCTCAGCAGCTCGGTGACGGCGCGTCCGATGCCGCGGCTGCCGCCGACCACCACCACACCGCGCCCGGCCAGAAGGTCGCGACTGCTCATGCGGTCGCGGTCACCGGCTCAAGTTCCTGCTCGTCGCTTGCCGACTGTCGCGGCCACCACAGCCAACGGTCCAGAACCACCATCATGGCCGGTAGCACAAAGGCGCGCACCACAAGAGCATTCAGCAGCAGGCCCAAGCCGACCGTGACACCGATCTGGGCCAAGCTCAGGACACTGCTGGCGCCGAGCGCGAGCATCGTGATCCCGACAACTATCCCGCCGACGGTAACAACGAGTCCGGTCGCTGCGAAGGCTCGGATGATGCTGGTGCGTAGGCCCGCGGAGAGACCTTCGCGAATACGCAGCGCAAAAAGCAGGTTGCCGCCGGACGCCACACCGACCATCGACACAAACGCGATAGGCGGCATCGACCAGTGCAACCCGTGGTGCAGCAGGCGTTGCCAGAGCAGGACGGTGGCACCGAGTGCGCAAACATAGGAGGTCGCGATGGTGCCGAGGACGACAAGCCCGGCGATCGGACTTCGCAGGAGGAACGAGGCAATTAAAAGAATGACACCGAGCGTGCACACCACCATCAGGAGGAGGTCCCCGCCGACGATGTCCTGCAGGTCACGGGTTGCCGGGCCGACGCCGGTGAGCTCGACAGCCGACGGTTTCAAGGTGCCGCCCTTGCTCGCGTCGGCTACGGCGGCCGCGATCGCGCGAGCGCGTACCGCACCATCCTCTCCCCATTCCTCGCCGTTGCCATAAACCAGCAGCCGGGTCGCATATCCGTTCGCCGAAAAGAATTGGTCCAGCACGGGGCGCATGGTCGGATCGGTCAAAATTCGTCGGGACGCATAAAGGTCGGAGCCTGTGCTGCCCTGGGAGACGCCGACGAGCCCCTGCAGATAGGTGGGAAGCTCCGGTGTCGGTACCGGATGAACGTTGTGCAGGACGTCTTTCAAGCCCGCCGCCAATGTCCGTACCTGCGTCATCTGACCGGTGACGCTGCTCAGGACAGCCGGCAAACCGGGTAGACCGGCGGCCGCATCGGCGGCCGCTTTGGCCAGTTGTTCGGACGCATCGACAAGGTTGGTGGAGCCGTCCACGACCGTGGTTGCCCACTGCACGGCTTCCTGGGCGGCGGCACACACCGGGGTCGTGCGGCAATCGGTTATCGCGCCGACGAAGCCGCGAAGGGGATCGAAAATCTCGGAGACATCCGCGGAGCCGGCCCGGACCTTGCTCGTGGCCTGCTGGGTCAGGTGCACCGCCAAGCTCACACCGCCGATTGCGTAGGGGCCGGCCATCATGCCTGACTGAATCAGGTCGAGCCCGTTGACCAGTTCATTGACCGCGGAGTCGAGATTGGCGAACGTCGCCTCCCGGGAGGCCATCTGGTCGGAGAATTCGTCCAGGCGGTCACCGACGTTGCCGGCGGTGGCGGTCAGAGCGGCTTGCTTGGATACCATCCCGCCCGGGTGGCTTGCCGACTGGACCATGCGCACCCCCGAGATCGCCATGATCGCGCCGGTGACCCTCTCGATCGCGGTGAGACCGGCGGGGTTGCGGATGTCGTGGTTCGTCTCGATCGTGACGACGGCGGGGTGCAATTGGTTCGGGGCGAAGTGCGCGTCGACCGCGCGGTAACCGCGGTTGGCCTCGGTACCGGACGAGGTCGTCGCGGTTTCGTCCCACGCGATCGGAACTCCGGGTAGCCCGATAATCAGGATGAGCACCAAGATGCCGCTGGCTACCAGGATCGGCGCCGGCCAGCGCGCCACCTGGGTACCGATGCGCCGCGAGCGCAGGCGGAGGCCCCTGCTTTTGGGCGGCTTGAGCAGGTCAGCACGGCTCGCGAGCGCCACCATGGCCGGGGTCAACGTCAGGGCGGACACCGCGACTGCGAGCACACCGATCGCGCACAGGACGCTGGTGGTGGCGAACATGCTGATCCGGCCCAGGCTGAGCCATGCCAAAGCACTCAGCGGTGCGACGACGATGAGTGTCGAGCCCACGATCGCGGACGCCACACCACGGTACGAATACGCCAAGGCGTCGGATGGCGCAACGCCCAACCGTCGTCCTTCGTGGTAGCGCCCGATCAAGAACATCGCAAAGCCAGTCCCAGCCGCGACGGCCACCGCAACGGCAACGGATAAAGCGAACGCCGAGATGCTGATGAGTTTGTTCGAGGCGAGGACGGAAATGATCGGCTTAGCCACAGCGAGACCCACAATGACCGACAGGAGGGGCACCATCGCAGTGATCAGCGACCGATAAACGATCACCAAGAGGATCAGCAGCACCACAAATGTCGCTGCCGTAATAACCTGCGACTGTCGGTCGATTGCGGCGAACTCGTCCATGATTGTGGCGCCGGCACCGGCGACATAGACATGCAAACCCGTCGGTGGGTGCAGTTGCGCCACGATGCCGCGCACCGAGTTGATCGAATCCTCGGCTTCCGAGGTGCCCACCATGCCTGCAAGCCGCATGGTGGCCGTGACCACATGGTGATCCTTACTCACGGTGGCGTTGGCCGTGGCTGGCATCCCCCACCAGTCGACAAAGTCGAGGACGTTGTGGGAATCGGCGCGCAGAGCCGTGACCAGCTGGCCGTAGAACGCCTGAGCCTGGTCGTCGAGATAGCCATCGCTCTCGAGGACGACGTATGCCACGTTGTCGGTGGGCGCTTGGGAGAACGCCGCTGCAGAGCGTTGCACCGCAAGCGAAGTCGCGGTACCCGACGGCAGGAACGGCTGGTCTTCGTCGGCAACGACCCGCTCGAGTGGCTGGGCCAGGCTATTGCCTGCGACCACTGCGAGCGCCCACACACCGACGATCAACAACGCGAAACGGTAGATGAATCGGCCAAACACCGGGCGAACCTCAGCTGCGCCAGGCGTCAGGTATCGCGCGGTAGCCCGTTGCAATCAACTGGCGAATCACCTTCTCTATCGACACCTTGGTGTAACCCCCGTCCGAACCGGATTATTCAACCACCCCGACCACCAGATCGACAGCGGTTTTCTCGTTGCCACCAATGGTGCACGCTGATACCGCAGAGGTAGCCGACCAACGCGCAGGCAGCCTCGCCGATCGACGAAACGGAGCACATCGATAGACAACGTGGTTCGGGGACACTCGACGAGGGCTTCGAGAAGCTGCGTGCGGCGCTGGTCGCCGACATCGAGGCCTGGCAGGACGTGGGTGTCCGCATCATCGCTGGCGGCGATTACGTCGGCAATTTCACTGGGAGGCAAAGCAAGCGGCCTACGGCTACTCAAACCGGAGACTGTCGAGCTGATCTGATCGTCGTGGAGCAAGCGAATGACACCCTCGCGACGAGTCCGCCGCGTGCGATCGGCTGTTTCAGCCGGGGAAGTGTCGTACCGTTTCCTGCAGGTCCTGGGCAGACCGTTGGCAAGGGAATCAAGGCACGGCCGGTGGCGAGGGCCGCTGTGCCACCGAAGGGGGGCTGGCGCAATGAGCAGGCTGGTCGTTGTGGCAGCGACGTGCACCGCGGTTTTGATAGCGGCCGGGTGCAGTGGGTCCAAAAGCCACCACTCCGACGACAAGTCGCCGCGACCGGAGCGGGGTACCGAGACTTCGCATGCGGAAGCGTCAAATGAGCCGGCCGCAAAGGGAACGATGACCTTCCGCTACGACGCGGCCGAGACGCCAGAGGCGCAACGGGGCCGCCAGATGATGTTGGACGCAAAGATCTTGGAGAGCGTTGCCGGACACGTCAACGACACCCTGAATCTGCCGCACGACGTGGGAGCCGTCGGCAAGCAATGCGGCGACGCCAACGACTACTGGGATCCCAACGTCAACGAGATCCAGCTGTGCTACGAGGACATAGAGCAGAGCGAACAGCGATTCGGCAGGGCTGGGAACCCGGACCCAGCGCGTGCCGCAGTCAATATGTTGATCTCCGGGTTCTACCACGAACTCGGTCACGCCACGCTCGGCATCTACCAACTCGCCTTCACCGGGCGCGAAGAGGATGTGGCCGACCAGCTCTCAGCGTTCGAGCTGCTGGATCCCGGTGCCGACGGGAAGCCTTACCCGAACGGCGTCCAAATCGCGATGGACACCGCCCAAGACTGGAAGCTGAGCGCCAAGGAGTCCGGTGACGCCAATGAGCTTCCCTTCTGGGACGGACATTCGATGGACATCACCCGGATGTACAACTGGGAGTGCTGGATCTACGGCTCGGACACGGCGGCCAACTCCGGCATCGTCACGTCCGGTGACCTGCCTGAGGACCGCGCAGGCAATTGCGAAGAGGAATACCAGAACATGTCCAAGGCATGGCGTCAGATGTTGGGTCCGCACCTGAAGAAACCGAACTGAGCTCAACGGGTCCGAGCTGGCAGGTGGCACCGGCGACCGGAAATCCTCTTCGGAATGCGCACTGAGTCGGAGTTCACGCAGTATTCAGGCACCCGTGGGACTGCGCTCGTTGACCGCACATGCGCGCCGGTTTATCTCGCGGTATGCGGGTGGTTCAGGTCGCCAACTTCTACGGACCTCGATCCGGTGGGCTGCGGACGGCGGTCGACCGGTTGGGCGCCGAGTACTGCGCGGCCGGCCATGAGGTATTTCTCGTTGTCCCGGGCTCGCGTGCACAACGGAACCGCTTGGACACGGGCGTCGTGCGAATCACCATGCCCGCCAGGTTACTTCCGCTCACCGGGGGCTACCGAGCGATAATGCCCAGGCCCGTGCACGCCTTGCTGGCGGCCTTGCGGCCAGATGCGTTGGAGGTCTCTGACCGGCTCACACTGCGGTCGCTCGGCCAGTGGGGACGCGAGCACGGCGCCACCACGGTGATGATTTCCCACGAGCGGCTGGATCGCCTTGCCGGTCAAGTCCTTCCGCGCCGAACCGCACAGCGGGTCGCCGACTTGGCGAATAGGCACACCGCAGCCCACTACGACACCGTGGTGTGCACCACCGGGTTCGCCCGCGAAGAGTTCGACCGCATCGGCGCAACCAACACACTGACCATCCCGCTGGGTGTCGACCTGCAAACCTTCCACCCACGAAGACGCTCCATGGAACTGCGGCGCCGATTCGCCACACCGGCGCAGACGATGTTGGTTCACTGCGGCCGGCTATCGGTGGAGAAACGCGCCGACCGCAGCATCGAGGCGGTCGCCGCGCTTTGCGACGCCGGCATCGACGTGCGGTTGGTCGTCGTCGGCGAGGGTCCATTGCGGGCCAGACTGGAGCGTCAGGCCGCTCATCTGCCGGTCGATTTCACCGGGTTCATCGCCGATCGGCGGACTGTGGCCGGCCTGCTGGCCTCAGCTGATGTCGCCCTGGCCCCGGGGCCACACGAGACATTCGGGCTGGCCGCTCTGGAATCGCTGGCCTGTGGCACTCCGGCCGTGGTGTCGCGCACATCGGCGATGACCGAGATCATCACCCCAGACAGCGGAGCGCTGGCCGACAACGACCCGATGGCGATCGCTCAAGCGGTGCGCGCAACGGTCAGCAGGCCAGAGCGCGAGCGCCGGACGAGCGCGCGGCACCGCGCCGAGCTGTTCACCTGGGAACGCTCGGCTAAAGGCATGCTGACAACTTTTGCTGTGCGCGAGGATTGCCGCAGTGGTCCTGGTCATCGCACCTACAACGACCCTGACCGCAACCGCGAAGGTTCGTCAGTTCCGTTCGCGCCGTTTTGAAGTCGTCACGGGCAGCGCAACCACGCTGCACGTTTCGATCAGGCCAGGCCCATAAGTGGCTGCGCCGCACTCGCATTCCCAGCGGACATGCAGGCCACAAGAGCATCGGACCGTCGTTACCGTCATATGTCCCGGCAGCA
>JAVROZ010000054.1:0-2768 GCA_032162485.1 Mycobacterium sp. | reverse complement strand
GCCAGCCCGCGCAACGAGAAGAACTCGCACTCGGTGGGAATCACCACGCCCTCCGCGCAGGCCAACCCGTTGACGGTGAGCAGACCCAATGAGGGCTGGCAGTCGATCAGCACGTAGTCGTACCGGTCCAGGATTGGATACAGCGCCCGGCCCAGGGTCTGCTCGCGCCCCACCTCGTTGACGAGCTGAATCTCGGCGGCGGAGAGGTCGATGTTGCTGGGGACCAGATCCAGGTTCTTGACGCGGGTGTGAATCAGCACGTCGTCGATCGACACCCGAGGCTCCACCAGCACGTTATGGATCGTCTTTTCCAGCTCGTAGTGCGGGACGCCCAAGCCGGCGGACAGCGCACCCTGCGGGTCCATGTCCACCAGCAACACCCGCCGGCCGTACTCGGCCAAGGCGGCACCCAGGTTGATCGTCGACGTGGTCTTGCCGACGCCGCCTTTTTGATTGCACATCGCGACAACCTTGGCCGGCCCGTGCGTGCTGAGCGGTTGGGGATCGGGAATCGCCCGCGGCACCCGGCCGGTCAGGCCGATCTCCGGACCGCTGTCGGGGTTGTCGGTCATACCCGATCGAGGCTGCTAGTGACGGGCGTCAGGGTGGACATCGCAGGAAAGTCTAACGGCTGCCTTCGACTGCGCCGGTCGACCCGCAGGCAACTCGACCAGCAATTATCACCACGCGACGGCCTTCTCACCACGGCAGTCACATGCGTCACATGAGTACCGTGCAACTCCACACCCGGGGCGCTGCGACTGCGCCTATCGTGGAATTCCATGAGTCTCAAGCGACGCATCCCCCTCCTGCGGTGGTCGGTATGGCGAATGGCCACCGGAGCTCGCAACATAACTACGACCGGCCAGATCGGTGACGGACGTGAGGCCGCGGCGGTCGACTACGTGCTCGAGAATGCGCGCGGCGGCGATATCGACGACGTGCTGGCCGCCATCGACAAATTCGCCTACGACAAGTCGATACTGATGAACGTCGGGGACGAGAAAGGTCAAATACTCGACGCAGCGGTGCGACGCGCCGATCCGGCGCTGGCCCTGGAACTGGGCACCTATGTGGGCTACGGCGCGCTGCGAATCGCCCGGGCGGCGCCCAACGCGAAGGTGTATTCCATCGAGCTTGCGCAAGCCAATGCCGCCAACGCCCGCCGGATCTGGGAGCACGCCGGCGTGGCTGACCGCGTGACCTGTGTGGTGGGCACCATCGGTGACGACGGACGCACCCTGGACGCCCTGGCCAACGAGCACGGATTCGGTTCTGGTGGACTCGATTTCGTGTTTCTCGACCACGACAAGGACGCCTATCTGGCCGACCTGCAGAGCATTCTGCAGCGGGGTTGGTTGCATCCCGGCTCGATCGTCGTCGCCGACAACGTCAGGGTGCCGGGCGCACCGAAGTACCGCGAGTTCATGCGTCAGGAACAGGGCAAGGGGTGGAACACCGTCGAGCACAAGACGCACCTCGAATACCAATCACTGGTCGCCGACCTGGTGCTGGAGTCGGAATACCTGGCCGCCACCTAGGTGGCTCGGGGGTGCGCCCCGGCCCATACTTCGCGCAGTGCGTGGACGGTGACCAGGGTGTAGATCTGCGTCGTGGTCACCGAGGCGTGGCCGAGCAGCTCCTGCACCACCCGAACATCGGCGCCGCCCTCCAGCAGGTGGGTGGCAAACGAATGCCGCAGCATGTGCGGTGACACGCCCGAGGTGATGCCGGCGCGCTCAGCCGCGTCCTGCAGCACCTGCCAGGCACTTTGCCGGGACAACCGGCCGCCGCGGGCATTGAGGAAGATGGCCGGCGTCCCGCGTCCTCGGCGCGCAAGGTCAGGCCGGCCGCGTACGAAGTAGGCGTCCAACGCATGCACGGCGGGACGCCCGATCGGCACCAACCGCTGCTTGCCGCCCTTGCCGCGCAACAACACCGACCGGGCGTGCGTGTCGATGTCGTCGACATCCAGACCGACGGCTTCGGAAATCCGCGACCCGGTCGAGTACAACAGCTCCAGCAGCGCCCGATTCCGCAACGTCAGCGGGCCGTCGGACGCATCTTCGCCCCCGGCACCCTCCAGCAGTGCCAGCACCTGGTCGAGTGTGAGGCTTTTGGGTAATCGGCGGCCCGGCGTCGGCGGTCGCACCGCCCGCGCCACGTCAAGTTCAGTCAGGCCCTCGGCGGCGGCGAATCGATGTAGGCCACGCACCGCGATCAAAGTCCGTGCCGCCGACACCGCGGACAGCGCCACCGCGCCGGATTCCGGATCCCCGCGCCGCAGGGCCACCAGAAACTCGCTGACGTCGTCCTCGTCGACTTTGGCCAGATCGTGGATTCCGCGCTCCTCCAGGTGTTTGGAGTAGCGGCGCAGGTCGCGTCGGTAGGAGCTCAACGTGTTCTGCGCAACGCCCCGCTCGATCGTCAGATGGTCGAGATAACCCTGCATCTGCGCATCAAGGGTCAGCGTCGTCACTGCGCGGCCTTGCGCCTGGCGAACGCCGTCGGTCTGTCGACCCACCGACTGTCCACCGCGCGCGGCTGCGCCAACCCTCGCGTCACCGCGTCAGCGGCCAGAATCCCTGCGACGGCAATCGAGTTGACGACCTCTCCGCTCAACACCAGCTGCACCGCATCCGCGAGGGGGAACCAGCGCATCGTCATGTCTGCTTCTTCGTCGTGCGCGTCGGGTCGGCCGATGTCGGTGAGATCGGTCGCCAGATAGACACGCACCGATTCGTCGCTGTAGCCCGGAGCGGTGTTGA
>JAVROZ010000053.1:0-4841 GCA_032162485.1 Mycobacterium sp. | reverse complement strand
CCGGCGTGCCGTTGTTGGCGTCGATGCGCGCGGAGCCGCGGCTGTCGTTGCGCCTGGAACACGGCGGCCTGCGACTGGGCCGGCGATCCGCGCTAGGTGCGGCTGCCCGTTCCGTCCTGCGCGTGCTGCCGAGTGGCCACAAGGCGCCGAGCGGTAGGGCGGCATGAGCGGGTCGCTGATTGACCGCGTTCGCGAGCGGCTGGCGGCCGAGTCCGGTCCGTTGCGGCCCCAGGTGGTGGCCGCGGCGATTCGCGCCGAGTCCGGCGGGATCCTCGGCGACACCGAAGTGTTGGCCAATCTTCGGCTGCTGCAGACAGAACTGACCGGCGCCGGCATCCTCGAACCGCTGCTGTGCGCAGAAGGCACCACCGACGTCCTGGTCACCGCGCCCGACGCGGTTTGGGTTGACGATGGAAATCGTCTGCGGCGCAGCCATATCCGGTTTGCCGACGAGGCCGCGGTGCGACGATTGGCGCAACGCCTGGCGTTGGCTGCCGGTCGTCGGCTCGACGATGCGCAGCCGTGGGTGGACGGTCCGCTTACCGGGATCGGCGAGGGCGGGTTCGCGGTCCGGCTGCACGCGGTGCTGCCGCCGGTAGCGACCGACGGCACCTGTCTGTCACTGCGGGTGCTGCGACCCGCCACGCAGGATCTAGCGGCTTTGAGCGCAGCGGGTGCCATCTCACCCGAGGCCGGCGAGCTGGTCTCCGACATCATCGCCGCACGGCTGGCCTTTCTGGTGTGTGGTGGGACGGGCGCCGGAAAGACGACGCTGTTGGCCGCGATGCTCGGCGCCGTCCCAGCGGCCGAGCGGATCGTGTGCGTCGAGGATGCCGCCGAGCTGGCGCCGCGGCATCCGCATTTGGTCAAGCTGGTCGCGCGGTGTGCCAACGTCGAAGGCGTGGGGGAGGTCACCGTCCGCCAACTCGTCCGACAAGCGCTGCGGATGCGGCCGGATCGGATCGTGGTCGGTGAGGTAAGGGGCGCCGAAGTGGTGGATCTGCTGGCCGCCCTGAACACGGGACACGAGGGCGGGGCCGGCACGGTGCACGCCAACAGCCCGGGCGAGGTTCCCGCCCGGATGGAGGCGTTGGGGGCGCTGGGCGGCCTGGATCGAGTTGCCCTGCACAGCCAGTTGGCAGCTGCCGTCCGGGTGCTGCTGCACGTAACGCGCGACCAGGGCGGACGACGTCGGCTGGCCGAGATTGCCGTACTGCGCCAAGGCGACAACGGGAGAGTGCAGGCCATCACGGCGTGGCATGCGGACCATGGAAAGACGCCCCAGGCTGCCGACTTGCACGACTTGCTGCGAACCCGGTTACCCGCATGACCGGACTTCAACTCGCCGCGCTGCTGTTGTCGCTGGCGCTGTTGGCCTCGCCGTCCTCACCGCGTCCCCGGCTGGCTACCGCGGCTCCCGACCGTCAGCGATTCACTTTCAGTCTGCGACTAGTCGGCGCGCTGTGTGGGTTTGGCTGCGTGCTTGCGGCTTTGGTGCTGCCCTTGACGACGGTCTTGGCGACCGCTTTGGTCGGCGCGACTTTGAGCCTGCGTTACCGTCGCCGCCGCCGCAGCCGGCGCGGTACCGAGGAAGGGCGTGCGCTGGAAGGCGGCCTCGACGTACTCGTCGGTGAACTCCGTGTGGGGGCCCATCCCGTTCGTGCCTTCGACGTTGCCGCCGACGAGACGGATGGGCCGGTTTCGGCAGCCCTGCGGACTGTCGCGGCACGCGCACGAATGGGCGCCGATGTGACGGCAGGACTACGCGCTGCGGCGGGTTCATCGGCGTTACCCGCGCATTGGGAGCGCTTGGCGGTGTGCTGGCAGTTGGCGAGTGATCACGGGTTGGCCATTGCGACCCTGATGCGGGCCGCACAACGCGATATCGCTGAGCGGCAACGGTTCTCGGCAAAAGTTACGTCAGCCTTGGCCGGAGCGCGCGCCACCGCGGCCATCCTGGCTGGACTGCCACTGCTCGGCTTACTACTCGGGCAGCTGATCGGCGCCAGGCCGCTGTACTTCCTGTTCGGCCAGCGCGCGGGCGGGTGGTTGCTGGTGATCGGGGTGGCACTCGTGTGTGGCGGACTGCTGTGGTCAGACCGGATCACCGACCGGGTTGTGGTCGCATGAGCACCCCGGCGGTGTTGTTGGCCATGGCGTTGCTGTTAGGCGCGGGCCCGTCGGTCATTCGCGCGCGCGCCGGAATGCCCTCGCGCGTGCGTCATTTGCCGCAGTGGCAAGCGAGCGGCCCAGACCCGCTGGCGGTGGCCGCCAGTCTGGACGTGTTCGGCGTATGCCTTGGGGCGGGCATGGCGGTGTCGACGGCCGCAGCCGCGGCCGCCGCGTCGGCACCGCCGGGCCTGGCCCTGGTGTTGCGCCGGGCTGCCGACCTGCTGGCGTTGGGTGCTGACCCGGCGATCGCGTGGTCGTCGGCGGGAGCGGTCGATGCCCAGGCCGACGGCCTGCTGCGGCTGGCGCGACGTTCGGCGTCATCGGGTGCCGCACTCGCCGACGGCATCGCTGAACTGTCCACCCAGTCTCGCCAAGACGCCGCGCATGCCGCCTCGGCGGCCGCCGAACGCGCCGGGGTGCTGATCGCCGGTCCCCTGGGACTGTGCTTTCTACCAGCATTCCTATGCCTGGGCATTGTTCCCGTGGTGGCCGGGTTAGCCGGCGACATCCTGCAGTCTGGTCTGATGTGAGAGAGGAAGGTATTGATGCGCAACATGTTTCGGGTATTTCTGACACGGCTGACGGTGCTGGCGGGCGACGAGTCAGGCATGTCCACCGTCGAGTACGCAATCGGGACGATCGCGGCCGCGGCGTTCGGCGCGATCCTGTACACCGTCGTGACCGGCGACTCGGTTGTTTCGGCGTTGAACCACATCATCGGCCGCGCGCTCAGCACCAAGGTCTAGCTTCCAGTGGCGGCTCGAGCACCGTCGAGGCGGCCCTGGCCATCGCCACCCTGGTGGTGGTGCTGGTGCTGTGCCTGGCCGGGATCACAGCGGTGTCGATGCAGGTGCGCTGCATCGACGCGGCTCGTGAGGCCGCTCGACTGGCCGCGCGGGGGGACGAACGCTCGGCGGTCGAGGTGGCCGGCCGCATTGCGCCACGTGGGGCGCAGGTCCGGGTCCACCGGGACGGTGAGTTCGTCGTCGCCATGGTCGTCGCGCACTCAAACCTGTTGCCTATCTTGGATATCAGCGCCCGGGCGGTGTCTGCGGCGGAGTCGGGATGATCGCGGCTCGGCCACGGTGCTCGCCGTCGCGATGGTCGCGGTACTACTTTTCGCCACCGCCGCAGTTGCCTACCTGGGTTCGGCTGTGCTGGCGCGTCATCGGGCGCAGGCGGCGGCCGATCTGGCCGCGTTGGCCGGCGCCGCGCGGTTACCGGTTGGGCCCGCCGCGGCGTGCGCCCGTGCGAGGGTCGTTGCTCGCGAGATGCGGGTCGCTGGCATCGAGTGTCAGGTGGACGGTCTCGACGTGGTAGTCACTGCCCAGGTACCCGTTGCCTTTGCCGGTGTCACAAGGGCTTTCGCGCGGGCGGGACCGTCGGCAACCGCACCGACCCATTGAGTGCGTCCTTGCCGGTCAGCTCGAATCGTCCGTGGGTCTCGTCAGACCCGCGGCGGCGACTTCTTCGTCAGTAGGCAGCCGAAGCGAGAGGAGCCCGGCGAAGGTTTCCGCCTCGAGCTCCACCTGGTTGACGGTGACGTGCACCGGCACCCAGTCGGTGTCGTTGCCGGGCAGTCGCAGCACCCCACTCGTCGCACCCATGGCGAATTCCTTCGTCATCGACTTCAATATGTGTTCATCGTCGGGATGCACCCGCGGTTTGTCGGCTTCGTTGCTGCGCCAGTCGTAGAACGAGCAGGGCTCGTCAAGCCACTTCAACAGCGTCCAGGTCTTCAGGTTGACGAGAGCTCGGTGGACACCGGCCTGCGCCAGGCCGTTGAGTATCCGCTGCGCCAGGTCATCGGCGACTACAGCCGGGCCCTTGCGTTCGGCGCGCCAGTTCATCGCACGCGCGACCAGGTGGTCGCGACCGTCGGGCCCGGGCTCCATCGCAGTGCGCGCGGTGAAGCCGATCCGGATGGCGTTGCCCTCCCAATCGGTGAGGTCCCATGTGCTGCAAAGAGTCTGCCCCGGCTCAGCCCTGACCGCCATGGCCAGGACCTTCGTTTCATTTGGATTGAGTTCGCGCGACGGCAGATCCTCGGCGAAGGCTCGGCCGAAGGTGATCTCGACTTCCGGGTTCTTGCCGCTGTTTGCCAGCGACTCGGGGGTGTCAGTGGCGACCCCGCGAGTCAGATCCCACTTCAGCGGACCCGGCGTGGGCCGCGTGGGCGGTTCCTCCTCGATCGGACCGGTCCACACATGCACGCCATGCATGCGACCGTCGGACATCATCACCGGTTCGGTGCGAATGACGCGGTCGCTCTTAGGGGTAATGCTGGTCAATGCCTGTCCAGTCTGCACCGACTCAGCGATCGCCGTCTTGACGGATGACAGATATGGGCTGCGGCGTAGGAAGGTGGTGATTGGGACGAGGTTCTTGAGTTGCCGCCCCTGCGCAACGACGGCGGGTTCGTCCCCCAGCGTCTCCACGAGCAACCAGTCGTGGCCCATATTGGCAGCTTACTGATCGGCAAGATGGTTCGTTCACCCGGCGGGGTGTGTTAGGCGGTAGCGACACCTTGTCGCCGCGGTCGCTGCGTTGGTGGTGGCCATTGCGGATCTCGTTGCAGGCGAGACTAATACGCCTGAAGGCGTACTAGCCAGGGTCGCCGACGGCATCCACTACGGCTTGTCGAGCATGCTGGCCTACCGAGCCTGCGC
>JAVROZ010000052.1:0-2680 GCA_032162485.1 Mycobacterium sp. | reverse complement strand
TCGGTGAACGCCGGGCTGGCCATCTGGCGGATAGAGCCATTCTGGTGCCGAGGCCGCGGTGAGCCGAGTGATGTGCTCCATGGTGATCACCGGAACTCCGTCACGAACCCCTTCGACCGCGAACTTCACCGCAGCCATCTCCCCTGGCTCCACCGTCGCCATCTTGCACTCGATCCGTTTGTCGGTGTACCACGGCTCGATGCGTTGTCGAATCTCATCGAGTTGCACCCCCAGCTGGTCGGCGAGATTGCGAACCGCTCCTCCCCACATCGTGGTGAGGACACCCGGCAGGAAGAGCATCGGCGTCTCGTCCTCGGCGCTGACGCCGAAACCCATTTGTTTACCGGTGAACTCGTAGTCGTCATAGTTGGCGTAATCGAAGATCTCCTGAACGGTGATCGACCGGGCGCGAGTGACCAGGCTCAGCGCGGAGTGCACCTCGGTGTCGCCCGAGTAGCCAGGGTCAATGCCGTTGACATAGATCGATGCGTTGCCCGCTTCGCAGGCCTGTTCCAGCGGCACCCGCAGCCACTCGTCGGCCTGGCGAGGTGTGACCAGCCAAACCATCGATGTCGCCGCAAGGTTGATGCCGGCGGAAAGGAACTTCGACATCTGCTCGATGACTTCCATCGGCCGTGTCTCACCCTGTGCGGTGTAGACCACGCAATCCGGTTTCAGCGCAATGAGCGCGTCGATGTCATCGGTCGCGATGATGCCGGTCGGCTCGCTCAACCCGCACAGCTCGGCGGCGTCGCGCCCGATCTTGTTAGGGCTGGCGGCGTGCACTCCGACCAGTTCCAGATCGGGCCGTTCAATGAGCGCTTTCAACGAATGGACCCCGACATTGCCCGTCGAAAATTGAACTACTCTGCGCATCCGGTGTTCGTCCTTGATCAGTAGTCGGGAATCGGCAATGGCGAGTTGTTGGAGTCGATGCCGCCGTCGACGTGGAAGATCGCGTTGGTTGCGTAGCAGTCCCGGGTGGACAGATACACACAGAGCCGCCCGAGGTCCGCAACGTCGCCGAGGCGATGCAGCGGTGTCGCCTCCTGCAGTTTCTCCAGCGATCCGGGCATCAGGTCGAGGCTGCCCTTCAGACCGTCGGTGGCAAACGAGCCGAGTGCTATCGCGTTGACACGGATCTTCGGCGCGAGCTCCTGCGCCATTGCGCGAGTGAGCGCCTCCAGCCCGCCCTTCCCGACGCAATACGCCGTCAGGGCGCGGATGCCGAAGCGAGCTGAGCCCGAGGAGATGTTCACGATGTTGCCGTGGCCGGCCTCGATCATGTGTGGAGCCACCAGTTGGCTCATGATGAATGCCGAGGTGACACACCAGTCGAAGGTGTGGCGGAAGTCTTCGTCGGTGATGTCGAGGAAGCGGGCGTATGTCGAACCGCCGACGTTGTTGACGAGGATGTCGATTCGCCCGAAGCTCTCGACGGCCGCAGCGACGACCCGTTCGCTGTCCGGCCTGCTCATGGCGTCCGCGACGAGCGCCAGTCCCTTACCGCCGGCGTCTTCGATCCCGGCGATCGTTGCGCGGATGTCCGATTCGGTACGGGCGGTGCCGACGACGGTTGCGCCCGCCTCCGCAAGCACTCTCGCAATTCCTTGGCCAACGCCCTTCCCTGCGCCGGTAACGATTGCGACCTGCCCCTCCAGGTTGAATTGCTCGAGCGCCATCCGAATCCTCTCGTCCGTCACGTCGTGCTCATCTAACAAACAAAACTGACTATAGTCAACGGAGTTCGCGAGACATCCGCTGCGGGGTTATTCTGCACACGGGTGGGGCATCCGGATCAGAGGAAACGGAATATGGCAACGGTGGAAAAGATGTCGGCGCGCGAGACCAAGCGCCTGCAGACTCGGGAGCGCCTGATGGGAGCCGCCATCGCCGAGTTCAAACGAGGGGGCATGGCCGATGCCGATGTCGGGACGATCGTGGCGGCCGCCGGAGTCGCGCACGGCACCTTCTTCTTTCACTTCCCGACCAAGGAACATGTGCTGTTAGAACTCGAACGGCGCGAAGAGGAGCGCATCGCCAAGCAGCTTGACCGTTATGTGGATGGTACCCGCGACCTCTCCGCTACGCTTCAAGAGGCGGTTCGACTCATCGTGGGCCTGGAGCGCCGCCTGGGCGCCAGTCTCTTCAAAGACTTTCTTGCTCTCCACTTCTCACAGACGCGACCGACGGACGAAAGCAAAGAGCATCCAGTCATCGTGCGGGTCGCCCAAGAGATCGAGCGAGCCCAGCGGCTCGGTCACGTTGCACCGGAAGTCGTTCCGGTGAACAGTGCCGTGTTCTTCCTGCTTGGTCTTTATGCGTTGTTGACCACGACGCACGACTGGCCTACGCAGGGCGCGATGCTCGACGACTACGTAGCCAGCACGCTGCGCAGCATCGAAACACGATAGCTAATTGACGGCAGTCAGTCTGTGCGGGAAGATCGGGCCAGCCGATCAGTAGGAGGAGTCGTTGAATTCGCCCGCGCTGACCAGTACAGGCAGCCAGCTCGACGAACACTTCGAGCAGTCGCGCCTCGCGCAGCGGCAGGCCGACAAGTGGCTCATCTCGGGCGGTATCCTCATCGGCACCGCGGCCCTAGGCATCTTCGGCCTCCCCCTTTTCCTCCGCGGGGTGTGGGTGCTGCGCAAGGCGCAGCGCGCCGGCCTGTCGGTGC
>JAVROZ010000051.1:0-3580 GCA_032162485.1 Mycobacterium sp. | reverse complement strand
TGGTCGAAATGGGTGATTTTCTCGCGGAGGTGGAAGTCTTCCAGCAGGCTCGGGCCACGGGGGCCGGCCTTCAGCGAATGATCGGTGTCAGGCAGGCGCAAACCTTGGGCCGTGGTGAGAAAGGAGCCCTGCTGACTGCGCGGATCGGCGTCGGATTGGTCGTCTTTGGCGGTGGCCCCGGTCGGGCTGCTGCGCCGGGGAGCGGATTGCGATGGCTTGCGGGCGGGGGGCATATCAACTCCAGGCTGTTGAACGGTGATATGGCGCGGTTACCCGATATCCCACCTCGCAACCGGATTCGGCTATATCTGCCTAACAGGTGGTGATCGCTCGGGCTTGACCCGAACCAAATGCCCGTTATTACTGCGGTAGATGAGGCCTTCGGCCGCAAACGAGGACAGCCAGCCCTCCATGGGCCACCATCCCCACCGCCGGTAAAAGATAGTCGCATTGCGCACGATGTCGTCCAGGTGCTCCACGGGTGGGTCCGAGACGGGGTGGTATTGGTGGAATGCGTGCGCCCCGCCCACCCATCGCATCGGCACTTGCTGGGCTGCAGCGCATTGCGCAAAATCGGTGTCTTCGCCGCCGTAGCCGCGGTACAGCTCGCAGAATCCGCCGATGCGGTGCCACGTCGCGACGCCCACTGCGAATGACAGCGACCAGAACAGCGCATAGTCCGTCGCTGCGACGACGGTGCCGTCCTGCGTCGCGGGTCTGGCAGGGTGCGGATCAGGTCTCGCCCGAATCTCGGAGAGTGCGTAGCCGCCCGGCCCCGGCGGGTCCAGGTAGGTGACCGGCCCGCACAGCAGTGCGTCCCGGTGTTCCGGTCGGCCCGCGACGGTGTGGTAACGGTCGATCAAGTCGGCGCCGGGGATGCAGTCAACGTCGAGAAACACCAAGAGGTCTGCACCTGCACGCGCTGCGGCAGCCGCACCCGTGTTGCGTCCCAACGCCACTGGCAGCGGGGCCCGGGTGGGGCAGTCCACCACCACCGCGGACGATCCCGCCCGGGTTACGACGTCGGTGACGGTGGGGTCACCGAGTGCTACCACGACGTGCATGTCCGGCGTCAAAGTGCTGTCGGCCAACCCCTCGAGTTGACGGCGCAGATGGTCCCCCCTGCCGTGCACTGTCGTGATTACAGCGGTTTTCATGCTCCGCCTCGCCTGCATCGTTGCGCGGTGGACTCAACGGCGGCTGCGGCGCGCTCCGCGGCGCCGTCGACCTGCCAGCGGCACCAGCGCCGTGGGTCACTGGCATGGGCGTGCGCGAGCAGGGCGGGCCAAGCGCGTTCGTCGGGTTGATCTTTGGCGACAACGGCAAGCCGATGCCGCCTCAGCACCTTCGCGGTCGCCTTCTGTTCGTCGAAGGGACGTGGCTCGGGGATGACGACCGCAGGACGTTGTGCCGCGGCAACATCGGCGATGGAACCCTGACCCGCATGCGTCACAACGACATCTGCGCCACAGATCTCCGGCCAGGGATCATCTTTCCATGCGCCACTTCTGCCTCCGAGCGCAGTCCAGGCGAACCCGGGATAGGTTGCCGCACAGTCTTCCAACGTCACGCCGAACGCGTCGTCGGCTCCACCCAGAACCAATACCCGCATCTCGTTTGGCGACACCGCGGCTGGTGTCCGTTCGCCGGCCATAGCGCGCGAGCGGTCCTCGAAACGGCTAATTCCTCCCACGTACGTTGTCTTGTCCTCGTATTGGCGTAGCCATGAGGGCACACACAACGCTCGCGGCCACGCCGCCACAATGTGATCGGCGATGCGGTGCACCAACAGGTGCGGCGCGTCCACTCGCTTGCCGGGTAACGCCATCACGATGACCGGTACGCCGAGCAGGCGAACGAACGTCGCCACTTCAACCGACACATCGACGACGACGGCTTC
The DNA here is from genome assembly GCA_032162485.1 of Mycobacterium sp. Taxonomy (GTDB): domain Bacteria; phylum Actinomycetota; class Actinomycetes; order Mycobacteriales; family Mycobacteriaceae; genus Mycobacterium. The sequence continues at coordinate 1,680 of JAVROZ010000051.1, read as the reverse complement.
TGGCTGCGCCTGGCCGGCCCAGCGGGCGATCTCGGTCATCCGTGCGCTGTATCCCGGATCGTGGTGCGGTGCCCAGTGCAGGGCGCCGTGCGCGGTGGGTTCGCGCACCTGCTGGGCCGCGTCGTCACGCGGTAGCTTCACTATCGCGGAAAACGGATGCGGCTCGGCGACATCCAGCGATGTTAGAGCTGTCACCGGACGCCGCATCCGAGCGCAGATACTGACGGCCCGCGCCAGGTGCCCGAGACCTTGGTGGTGAATGTAGTAGCCGATCATCTGGCCCACCCGTCGAGGAGTCGTTGATCATTTGGCGGTACAAATCGCAGTAAGAATTGACCATCGCCGTGGCGGAACAGTGGCGTACGGCGTGTTCGCGCACCCGTACTCGGGGTAGTCGAACCGCCTCGGAGATTGCGTCAGCCATTGCCGTTACATCGCCAGCGCCGACAAGTCGGCCCGCGGCGGCACTGACGAGTTCTGGGATGCCGCCGCGGGCGAACGCCACGACCGGGGTGCCGCACGAGATCGCCTCGGCGACAACGAGCCCGTACGGTTCATCCCAGGTCGGAGTTACCAGGGCTGCCGCGGCGCCGCCGACAAGGCGGGCGAGGCGTTCGTGATCGAGATGACCCGCGTAGCGAATGTTGCCGCGCAGATGGGGCGCTACTTGTTGGGCGAAGTATTCCTGGTCGCAGATGGGACCGGCCAAGACCAGTGGCCGGCCGTTGCGCTGGGCGGCGGCGATCGCCAAGTGGGGCGCTTTCTCCGGAGTTATCCGACCGAACCACACCAGGTTCGGCCCGCCCGCACCCAGCGGCCACTGCCGGATGTCGATGCCATTGGGCACGACGGTGACGTGGCCGGCGATGTTCTGCCACGCCGCCGCGGTGTGGCGAGACACGGCTGCGAATCGCGCGTCCCCGCCGGCGCACGCGTCGATGGCCGACTCCAGCCACGGCGTCGGTGGCGTATGGACGGTGGTGAGCATCGGCGTCGCCAGCATTGATGACATCGCCACCGGCAGGTAGTGCAGGCTGTGGTTGTGGATGAAGTCGAATTCGGCGCTGCCCGCTCCACCCAGCCACACCATCAGCGAAAGGTAGGCGTGGTGGTCGGCCATGAATGTTGTTGAGGGCATTGACACATCACGTCTTGCTGCGTCGGATAAACCGAGCGGACGCACCTGTAGGGTTTGGCAGTCCAGCGCCGGATCGGAATCTGGTGCTGCGAACAGGGTTACCCGACAGCCGCGCGCGGCCAGCCCGCGGGCCAGCTGAAAGACGTGGGCCTCCAGCCCTCCGGCGAAGGGTTGGCGAATCGGGAAACGATTCGAGGCGATCAGCGCGACACGTAAACCGTCCGTCATGTCTGCACGCTCTGATAGATGTGCCGGTGAGCGCGTGCGAGTTCTCGCCGTTCGGCGAGCCGCTCCGTCCACGTCGCGCGAGGGGCTGGTTCACGAGCAACCCACCTCAGGTAAGCCTCGTTAACCGCCCGGTAAAGCGAGGGTTCGTCGAAAGCACCTTCGTCGAACTGGAATACGCCGCAGGGTCGTTGCTGGTGGTAGAACCCGCAGCTGGGTGAAATGACAGCCGTGCCCAGATCGAAGCACGCTTCCAGCCACCCTGAATGGGTGCCGAAGCGGTAGGGTAGGACCGAAACCGTCAGCGAGGCAAGATA
>JAVROZ010000050.1:0-5895 GCA_032162485.1 Mycobacterium sp. | reverse complement strand
CGACCGGGCGTTGGCCGACGTGGGGCTGGCCGACCGTGCCGACACTTGGCCGCTGACCCTGTCTGGCGGTCAGGCGCAACGCGTTTCACTTGCTCGCGCGCTTGTCGGCCAGCCACAGCTGTTGCTGCTCGATGAGCCCTTCGGGGCGCTGGATGCGTTGACCCGGCTGACGATGCGAACGCTTCTACTGGGCTTGTGGCGTCAGCACAAGTTCGGTGTCCTGCTGATTACCCACGATGTCGATGAAGCCGTTGCGCTGGCCGACCGCGTGCTGGTCCTGGAGGGAGGACGCTTCGTGCACACGTTGTCCGTAGACGAGCCCCGCCGCTCTCCCGGCGATCCGGGGCCCCACACCGAGCAACACCGTGCCGAGTTGCTCGACCGTCTCGGCGTGGGGCGATAGCGTGCGGCGACGTCTGATCGCGCTGCTCGCGCTCGCGGCCCTGGTCTTGACCGGATGTGTTGCACGGGCCGGTAATGCCGGGCCTCAGGCGGCACCCGCCGCCGTCCCGTTGTCCGAGTTGGCGGATCTGACGCTGCATATCGGGGACCAGAAAGGTGGGACGGAGTCGCTGCTGCGCGCCGCCGGGCAGCTAGACGGCCTGCCGTACCGGGTCGCGTTCGCGACGTTCACGTCAGGTCCGCCGCAGGTGGAGGCGGCCGCCGCGGGCAAGATCGACTTCGCGATCATGGGCAACACGCCACCGATCTTCGGGGCTGCCAGCAACGCAAGAGTCAAGGTGGTCGCCGCGTATGCCGGCGGTGGACCGGGAAACCGGATATTGGTGCATGCCGATTCGCCGATCACCTCGGTTGCAGACCTGCGCGGCAAGGCCGTTGCGGTCGGCAAGGGCAGTTCGTCGCACGCCAACCTGCTCGCTCAACTCGACAAGTTTGGTTTGAAGCCGTCCGACGTGAAATTGGTTTTTCTGCAGCCGGCCGACGCGCTGTCGGCGTTCAATCAGCATCAAGCTGATGCGTGGGCCATATGGGACCCGTTCACAGCGCAGGCCGAGCAGCAGATCCCGGTCCGCAGCATCGCTGAAGCAACCGGCGTCACCAACGGCGACTGGGTTGGCCTCGCATCGGACCAGGCGTTGGCCGACCCGAAACGCAACACCGCGCTTTCCGACATATTGATCCGCTTCGCAAAGGCCGCCAAGTGGGCGAAGGCGCATCCGCAGGAATGGGGCCAGTACTACGCCACTGCAGTGGGGTTGGACCCGCAGGTTGCGGCGGTTGCGGCGAACCGGAGCCTGCGGCTGCCCACTGAGCTGAGCGACGACGTGATCAATTCAGAGCAGCGATTGGCCGACCTGTTCTCAGCGTCCGAACAAATCGGATCCTCACCCCGTTTCGTCAATTGGGTGGACCGGCGATTCAACGATGCGCTGCGGCCAAGCCTCATCAGCTGACACAGAGGAGAACTTATGACCGCGAAATTCTTCTGGTTCCTACCGACTACCGGTGACAGTCGGTCGATTGTCGGGGGATCGCACGCCTCGTCGCATCACATCGTTTCGGCGGGACACCGCAAGCCCAGTCGGCGGTATCTGGCCGAGGTGGCTCGTGCCGCCGACCGACTCGGTTACGAAGGGGTCTTGACACCTACCGGGACCTGGTGCGAGGACGCGTGGTTGACGGCTGCGGCGCTGCTCTCCGAAACTGAACGGTTGAAGTTCCTGGTCGCGTTCCGACCGGGCCTGGTCCCCCCGACGCTGGCCGCGCAGCAGACCGCCACGCTGCAACGGTTCTCCGAAGGACGGGTGCTGCTCAACGTCGTCAGCGGCGGCGACGACAGCGAACAACGTCGTTTCGGCGACTGGCTCAGCCACGACGAGCGCTACGCCCGGACCGGCGAATTCCTTCAGATCGTCAACTCGATTTGGCACCAAGAGTCCGTCGACTTTATCGGCAAGTACTACACAATTGAGGATGCGCGAGTATCGGAGCCGCCAGATCCGTTGCCGCAGATCTATTTCGGTGGCTCATCGGCACCCGCGCTGGATATTGCCGCCGAGTTCGTCGACGTCTATTTGACCTGGGGTGAACCGCCACAGGTGGCGGCGGACAAAATCACCAAGGTGCGGGCTCTGGCGCACGCGCGTGGCCGCACCGTACGGTTCGGGATCCGGCTGCACACCATCAGCCGTGCTACGTCGGAAGCAGCCTGGGCGGTCGCCGACGAGCTGGTCAATGAGCTCACCCCCGAACAGATCGCCAATGCCACTGCGCTGCACGCGAAGTCGGAATCCGAAGGGCAACGCCGGATGACCGCGCTGCATGGTGGCCGGCTCGACCAGCTCGAGATCTACCCGAACCTATGGGCCGGGGTGGGGCTGGTACGCGGCGGCGCAGGCACCGCGTTGGTCGGCAGCCACCAGGAAGTGGCCAACCTGATCCTGGAATACCACTCGCTGGGCTTCGACGACTTCATCCTGTCGGGGTATCCGCACCTGGAAGAGGCCTACTGGTTCGCCGAAGGCGTGCTGCCGATCCTGCGACTAAAGGGCGTGGCGGCGTAGGGCGGCGTGCTCAGGAGGTTCCCGTTCGCCGGGCATAACCCGAGCGCTTGCTGGCATCGACGTCGCTGGTGAATACCCGCCCGGTGCCCATGGCGCGACCAATCGCCTCCCGTGAACGTCGCGGCATGAACTGCTGACTCGATAACGTGATGCCTATCGACCGGGGAACGGCCACCCGCGGTTTGGGTTTGGCGATCACGCGGACAACCGCCCGGGCGATGTCTTCGGGCTCGGCGTTCTTGAAGCCCTTCGCGTGTCCGACGCCCGCAGTCATCTCGGTGTTGGTCAAGGTCGGCAGGATTGCGGAGAAGTGGACGCCGGCTCCGCGGTTCTCCAGGCGGATGCTGTCGGTATATCCGAGCACGGCATGTTTTGTGGCGCAATAGGTTGCGATGCCCTCGCTCGGCAGCACGCCGCCCAGCGAAGCGATATTGATGACGTGACCGCGGTGGCGAGGCAGCATCCGTTGCGCGGCCAGTTTGGTGCCCAGGATGACGCCGAAGACATTGACGTCAAGCAACCGTCGGGTAATGGCGTCGTCCTCGTCGACACCTTTGCCCACCGCGATCACTCCGGCGTTGTTAACCAAGACGTCCAAAGGCCCCAGCTCGTGCTCCACGGTGTCAAGAAATTCGGTGAACGACTCGCGATCCGTCACGTTCAATCCACCGGACACGGCCAACCCCAATCGGTCACCCGACTTTTTTACGGCGGATTCGTCGATATCACCGATAGCCACCTTGGCGCCCAAACCGTTGAGCAACGTGGCGATGGCCAGACCGATTCCGCGAGCGCCACCGGTGACCGCGACGACCTTTCCCGGAACAGACACAGCTTTCATCGCCTCAGGCTATCGGTACCGCCCCCGGCCAGTAAGTCCCGCTACGGTACGAATGAGGAGTGCCCGACCCGACCATCCTGCTGCTGTCGACGTCCGACACCGACCTGATCAGTGCCCGTTCCAGCGGCAAAGACTATCGGTGGGCCAACCCGTCGCGGCTTTCTGAGGTAGAGCTGCCCGACCTGCTTGCCGAGGCCTCGATCGTGGTGGTGCGGATTCTCGGGGGGTACCGCGCCTGGGAGAGCGGCATCGACACGGTGCTGGCCAGCGGCGTGCCCGTGGTGCTGGCCAGCGGGGAGCAGGCTGCAGACGCCGAGTTGACTGGGCTGTCCACCGTGGCGGCCGGAATTGCCGTCCAGACGCACATCTACCTGGCGCACGGTGGCGTGGACAACCTGCGTCAGTTGCACGCCTTCCTTTCGGACACCGTGCTGATGACCGGGTTCGGGTTCACACCGCCGGTGGCGACCCCGACCTGGGGTGTACTGGAGCGGCCCCAAGCTCCAAGCCCCGATGGGCCCACGATCGCGGTGCTGTACTACCGCGCGCAACAGTTGGCCGGCAACACCGCATATGTCCAGGCGCTCTGCGCGGCGATCGAAGACGTAGGAGGTCGGGCGCTACCGGTCTACTGCGCGTCATTGCGCACCGCAGAACCCGAGCTACTGGACGCGCTCGGCGCTGCCGACGCGATGGTGGTCACCGTGCTGGCCGCCGGGGGAGTCAAGCCGGCGACGGCATCCGCCGGCGGTGATGACGACAGCTGGAACGTTGAACACCTTGCCGCCCTCGATGTTCCGATTCTGCAGGGCCTGTGTCTGACCAGCCCGCGCGAGCAGTGGCGCGACAACGACGACGGCCTCAGCCCACTCGACGTCGCCACTCAGGTCGCGGTGCCCGAATTCGACGGCCGCATCATCACAGTTCCTTTCTCGTTCAAGGAGATCGACGACGACGGCCTGATTTCCTACGTGGCAGACCCCGAACGCTGCGCGCGGGTCGCGGGCTTGGCGTTGCGGCACGCGCAACTGCGTCGCGTCGCCCCCGCCGACAAACGCGTGGCGCTGGTGTTCTCGGCCTATCCGACCAAACACGCCCGCATCGGCAACGCCGTCGGCCTGGACACCCCGGCCAGCGCGGTGGCCCTGGTGCGGGCCATGGGCGAGCGCGGGTACGAAGTGGGCGATCTGCCCGGTGTTGAAGCGGGCGACGGGGATGCGCTGATCCATGCGCTGATCGAACGTGGCGGGCAGGACCCCGACTGGCTCACCGAAGGACAACTTGCCGACAACCCGATCCGGGTGTCGGCGCAGGACTACCGCGACTGGTTCGCCACCCTGCCGGCCGAACTGACCGACGCGGTGACGCATCATTGGGGGCCCGCGCCCGGTGAACTCTTCGTCGACCGCAGCAACGATCCGGACGGTGAAATCGTCATAGCCGCAATCCAATCCGGCAACCTCGTGCTGATGGTGCAGCCGCCACGCGGCTTCGGCGAGAACCCGGTTGCGATCTACCACGACCCCGACCTGCCGCCCAGCCACCACTACCTGGCCGCCTACCACTGGCTGGACACCGGTTTCGGGTCGCACGCGATCGTGCATCTGGGCAAGCACGGCAACCTGGAGTGGCTGCCGGGCAAGACACTCGGCATGTCTTCGGCCTGCGCCACCGACGCCGCGCTGGGCAACCAACCACTGATCTATCCGTTCCTGGTCAACGATCCCGGTGAGGGCACCCAGGCCAAGCGACGAGCACACGCGGTGCTCGTCGACCACCTCATCCCGCCGATGGCACGCGCCGAAACCTACGGCGACATTGCGCGTTTGGAGCAGTTGCTGGACGAACACGCCAACGTAGCCGCGCTGGACCCCGGCAAGCTGCCCGCCATCCGCCAACAGATCTGGACGTTGATCCGGGCCGCCAAGATGGACCATGACCTGGGACTGACCGAGCGCCCAGAAGAGGACACTTTCGACGACATGCTGCTGCACGTCGACGGCTGGCTGTGTGAGATCAAAGACGTACAAATCCGCGACGGCTTACACATCCTCGGCCAAAAGCCTACGGGGGCAGCCGAACTGGATCTGGTGCTGGCCATCCTGCGGGCCCGCCAGCTGTTCGGCGGCGAGCATGCGCTGCCCGGTCTGCGGCAGGCGTTGGGCCTGTCCGAGGACGGCACGGACGAACGCACATCGGTGGACGAGACCGAGGCCGCGGCACGGGGATTGGTGGCGGGACTACAGGCCGCTGATTGGGACCCCGCCGCTGCCGACCGGCTCACCGACAACGCCGAGGTCGCTGCGGTGCTTCGCTTCGCGGCCACCGAGGTGGTGCCGCGTCTCGCCGGCACGGACGCCGAAATCGATCAGATACTTCGGGCGCTGGACGGCCGGTTCATCCCGGCCGGCCCGTCGGGGTCACCACTGCGCGGTCTGGTCAACGTGCTGCCCACCGGGCGCAACTTCTACTCGGTCGACCCGAAGGCGGTGCCGTCGCGCCTGGCCTGGGAAGCGGGTGTGGCACTGG
>JAVROZ010000049.1:0-6498 GCA_032162485.1 Mycobacterium sp. | reverse complement strand
TCGTCCCCGGTTGCGACCATGCCAGCCTGCTGGTGAAGCGCAACGACCGGTATGTCACTGTCGGCGCCAGCTCGCAGTTGGCGAACCACGTCGACGATCTCGAACGACGCGCCAACGACGGCCCCTGCATCGACGCCATCGAGGAAGAAACCCCGCAGATCGAACCGGACCTGACCAAGCCGAACCAGTGGCCGAACTTCGCGGCCCGCCTGGTCGAGGAGACGCCGGTGCGCGGCGCCATGGGATTCCGGCTGCTGATCGACAAGCGCAAAGCCGCCGCGCTCAACCTGTTCAGTGAGACGCCCAATCAATTCGACTCCGAAGCCGCGGGACGCGCGGCGGTGCTGGCAGCGTTCGCCAGCGTGGCCATCAACGCGATCGCGCAAGGCGAAGACGCCTCGAGCCTACGGCGTGGACTGCTGAGCAACCGCGAGATCGGCAAGGCGGTGGGCATGTTGATGATGCTGCACAGCTTGGGCGAGAACGAGGCATTCGACCTGCTGCGGCGGCACTCGCAAAGCCTCAACATCAAGCTGGCCGACGTGGCACGACGGGTGATCCAGGCCCGCGGCAACCTGCCCGAAGAAGCCAATTCGTAGCTGAGCCGCTTCACACGCCGGCGGGGAACCTACTCCGGTAGCCGAAGCTCGGGCTTCTCGACCTCTTCGATGTTGACGTCCTTGAACGTGACCACCCGCACCTGTTTGACGAATCGGGCCGGGCGGTACATGTCCCATACCCATGCGTCGGCCAGGCGCAGCTCGAAATACACCTCGCCGTCAGCGTTGCGCGGCACCATCTCCACGCTGTTGGCCAGGTAGAAGCGTCGCTCGGTCTCTACGACGTAGCTGAACTGACCGACGATGTCCTTGTATTCGCGGTACAGCGAGAGCTCCATCTCGGTCTCGTACTTTTCGAGATCCTCAGCACTCATCTGTTCAGACGTCCTTCTCCCGGAGCTCCTGCCCCATCTTTCCTCACTGGTGATCGCCGCGCTCGCCCGGAGGGTCCGGTTTGCATTCGGCCACCGTCCGGGTGCTCACGCCGTCCACGGTGTGAGTTGCCACCCGGCGGACATTGATGAACGAGTAACGGTGCTGCGGGCAGGGGCCGAGTTGGGCCAGTGCACGGCTGTGCGCTGGGGTGCTGTAACCCTTGTGTTCCGCGAAGCCGTAGCCGGGGTGCTCGTTTTCCATGGCGACCATCAATCGGTCCCGGCTGACTTTCGCCAGCACACTGGCCGCCGCGATGCAGGCGGCCGCCGCGTCACCGCCGATCACCGGCAGTGACGGCACCGGTAGTCCCGGAACCCGAAACCCGTCGCTCAGCACATAGCCGGGTCGTATCGGCAGGCCCGCCACCGCGCGACGCATGCCTTCGATGTTGGCCACGTGCACGCCACGACGATCGACCTCGACCGACGGAATGAACACCACGTGATAGGCCAGCGCATAGCGACAGATCAGGGGAAACAGCCGCTCCCGCGCCTTTTCGGTCAACTTCTTCGAATCGTCAAGGGTGGCAAGACTTTCCAAGCGATTCGGGCTCAGCACGCAGGCCGCCACCACCAGCGGGCCGGCGCAGGCACCGCGACCGACCTCGTCCACGCCGGCGACCGGTCCCAGGCCGCTGCGGTGCAGCGCAGATTCCAGGGTGCGCAAACCCCCAGACTTACGGATCACCGTCCGCGGTGGCCAGGTCGTGACCATGGCTACTTGCCCTGCTGGGGGTCGGACGAACCCACACCACCCCACCGCGACGGCGGCCACACGATAAACCTGGCCTTGCCGATGACGTTGGCGACCGGCACCGTCCCCGCCGTCGGATCACCCGTGCACAGCATCGGGCAGTGGGCGCGAGAATCCGCAGAGTGGGTTCGGTTGTCGCCCATCACCCAGAGCCGCCCCGGCGGCACGGTGACCGGCCCGAACTCGCTGCCCAGGCACGGGTAGACGGACGGGTCGGCCATCATGGTGTTCGGGTCCAGGTACGGCTCTTTAAGGGGCTTGCCGTTGACCGTCAGACCGGTGTCGGCTCGGCATTGAACGGTCTGCCCGCCGACCGCGATCACGCGCTTGACCAAGTCGTTCTCGTCCGGAGGCACGAAACCGATGAACGACAGCGTGTTCTGCAGCCAGCGCAGGACCGGATTGGCCGACCGTATCGACTTGTAGCCGATATTCCACGAGGGCGGTCCCTTGAACACTATGACGTCGCCGGGTTTCGGTGAGCTGAAGCGGTAGGACAGTTTGTCGACCATGATGCGGTCGCCCACGCAGGTCGCACACCCGTGCAGGGTGGGCTCCATCGATTCGGACGGAATTAGGTACGGACGCGCGACAAACGTCAACATGACGTAATAGAGGACGATCGCGACAACGGCCAACGTTGTCAGCTCCCGCAGCGTCGACCGCTTTTCGGGTTTCGGCTCGTCGTCTGCGGGTTTGGTCTCTTCGGCCTTGGCCTTCTCGGCTTTGGCCTCTTCGGGTTTGGCCCCGAAGTCCGGCGGCACTACCTCGTCTGACGTGCCGGCATCGTGCGCAGCCGGCAGCGACTGCGCGTGGACAGCGTCTGGCCGGGGCTCCGAGGAGGAGTCCGAGGTTTCAGTCACGAGATCAGCGTAGCCAGCAGCGGGCGTGCGGCACGGAAGGCCGGGACCCGGCCGAAGTCAGCGCTTTTCCTTGATCTTGGCTTTCTTGCCGCGGAGCTCACGCAGGTAATACAACTTGGCGCGTCGGACGTCGCCACGAGTTACCACCTCGATGTGGTCGATGTTCGGCGAATGCACCGGGAAGGTCCGTTCGACGCCGACACCGTAGCTCTCCTTACGCACCGTGAACGTCTCGCGGATGCCACCGCCCTGCCGGCGGATCACCACACCCTTGAATACCTGGATACGCTCTTTGGCGCCCTCGATCACCTTGACGTGCACGTTGATGGTGTCGCCCGGGTTGAAGGCGGGGATGTCGTCGCGCAGCGACGGCTTTTCGACGAAGTCCAGCCTGTTCATTGGAAAGACACTTCCTCGGGTTCGCGGCTTGGTCAACCGCCCGCACGCGTGCGGGCGGCAGTCACCAAGCCGATGGTTAGGGCTTCTGGGTGTATCTCGCAGCAGGCGGTAGGCACCCGGCCCGCCGGCAACCGCTGGAGACAACTGGCCAATTGTGCCAGAAGGTACGCATGCAGTGAAAATCACAGGAAACTGGAGCGGTTCGCGCCAAGCCGAAACCGCCTGCAAATGGTACATATGACAGGGGTCAAACCGCACCGATTTATAACCGTAGAAAGCCTCTGGAACACCAGGAACGCCGAATGCCCGGGCAGCTGGCGACGCGGCCGCCCCAGTTACGCGCCGAAATACTGCCTAGAACGCCTCGAGACGCCGAAGGAGTGCGATGCGATCCCGCCAGCTGACGATGTTCACCGCGGTGGCCGCGGTGGCGTTGGTGGTTGTTGCGGGGTGCGAGGCAACGGTCCATGCCAAGGCGTTCAATTCGACCCCCCAGACGGTGTCCGAACCGCAGTCGCAGGCTGAGCCGCAGCTGGTCGAGTCGTTGCTGCGAGCCATCACGCCGCCGCCGACCGGGACACCGATGGCGGCGCCTACGCCCTCGGGGATGCCGATGGCGCTGCCGAACGTCGGGATGAGCGGGCTCGCCGGAGTTCAGTCACGCATGCGGCAGGCCACGGCTCAGGCCACTACCAGCGGCGCGACCCTCTCGGTCGCCGTCCTCGATCGCGTTACCCATGAGCTGGTCTCCAACGGCAATGACCAGATCATCGCCACCGCATCGGTGGCCAAACTCTTCATCGCCGACGAGCTGCTGCTGCAGGAATCCGAAGGCCGGGCCGTGCTGTCCACCGAGGATCATCAGGCTCTGGACGTGATGTTGCAGTCCTCTGACGACGGCGCGGCTGAAAGATTCTGGGGACAGGATGGCGGCGACGCCATCATCACCCAGGTGGCGAGCCGGTACGGACTGACGTCAACCGCGCCGCCCAGCGACGGCCGGTGGTGGAACACCATCAGTTCGGCGCCCGACCTGATCCGCTATTACGAACGGCTGCTGGACGGCTCGGGCGGGCTGCCGTGGGCACGCGCCCGCCTCATCGTCAACGACCTTGCCCACTCCACCCCGACGGGAGTCGACGGGTACCCGCAACGATTCGGCATCCCCGATGGCCTGTACGCCGAACCCGTTGCGGTCAAACAGGGCTGGATGTGCTGTATCGGCGCGGACTGGATGCATCTTTCGACCGGGGTGATCGGCTCCGACCGCCGCTACATCATGGTGATCGAGTCGCTGCAGCCGTCCGACGACGCCACCGCGCGCGAAACGATCACCCAAGCCGTCAAGACGATCTTCCCCGACGGCCGCATCTGAGTCGTTTAGTCGGCAGTCAAATCCGGTCGTCGTTCGCGGGTCCGGTGCAGCGATACCTCCCGACGCCAGGCTGCAATTCGGGCATGGTCACCCGACAGCAGGATCTCCGGAACGTCCAAGCCGCGCCAGCTCGCCGGCCGTGTGTAGCTCGGCCCCTCCAACAGCCGGTCCAGGCCAGGCGAATGCGAATCATCCTGGTGCGACGAAGGATTGCCCAGCACTCCGGCCAATAGCCGCAGCACGGCTTCGATCATCACCAGTGCCGCCGACTCGCCGCCCGGCAGCACGTAGTCTCCGATCGACACTTCTTCGACCCGCATCCGGCGCGCCGAGTCTTCGACCACCCGCTGGTCGATGCCTTCGTAACGGCCGCAGGCGAATACCAGGTGCTGCTCGGTGCTCCACCGCTGCGCGGTGGACTGGTTGAACAGGACGCCGGCCGGGCTGGGAACGACCAACAATGTTTCCGGCGAACAGATTTCGTCCAGCGCGTCGCCCCATACCGGCGCTCTCATGACCATGCCGGGGCCACCACCGTAGGGCGCGTCGTCCACCGAGTGGTGCACGTCGCGGGTCCACTGCCGAAGGTCATGCACCCGCAGGTCCACCAGGCCCGACGCAATCGCTTTGCCCGGCAACGATTCTCGTAGTGGATCCAGGTATGCCGGGAAGATCGTGACGACGTCGAGGCGCACCGCTATTCCAAATCCAACAGACCGTCTGGGGGTTCGATCTGCAGGGTGCCGTCCTCCAGGGACACCGCGGTGACGATCGCGCCGACGAAGGGGACCAACAGCTCTCCGGATTCGCGCTTGACAGAAAGCAACTCGCCGCCCGCGGTGTGCAGCACCTCGGTCACGACACCGATCTCCTGCCCCGTCGTCGTCGCGACCCTCAGACCTTCCAGCTGGTGGTCGTAGTAGGTGTCCGGCTCGTCGATCGGCGGCAGTTCGTCGGAGTCGACGAGGAACAGGTTCCCCCGCAGCGCGTCGGCGGAGTCGCGGTCGGCCACACCCGCCAGCCGCACTAACAGTCGGACACCGTGCGGGCGCGAACTCTCGACGACGTAACTGCGCTCTGGACCCCCGTCGCGGGGCTTTCTGGCGCGCAGCCTGCCGCCCGGCGCGAAGCGGACGTCGGGATCGTCGGTGCGTACGTCGACGACAACCTCGCCGGATATGCCGTGCGCCTTGACCACACGGCCCACAACTAGCTCCATGGAAGCTCCACGAGCACCGATTCCGCTACTGGTCGGTGTCCACCACGTCGACACGGATACCGCGACCGCCGATACCGGCGACCAGGGTGCGCAGCGCGGTTGCGGTGCGTCCCCCGCGGCCGATCACCTTGCCCAGGTCGTCCGGGTGAACGTGAACCTCGACAGTGCGTCCACGACGGCTGGTCACCAGATCCACCCGGACATCGTCCGGGTTGTCGACGATGCCACGGACCAGGTGTTCGACGGCGTCAACCACGACCGTACTCATGGCGAGCGTCAGCTCTCGGTGGACGGCTGAGCCGGCTCGGACGGCGCCTCCGGCGCGGTCTCGGCTGCGGCCTTCTCAGCCCCGGCCTCGGGAGCAGACTCCTCTTTAGCGGCGGCCTTCTTGGCCGGTGCCTTCTTTTTCGGCTTCGCCGCCTCGGTGGTGGGTCCGCCGTCGGCGGCAGCCAACGCGGCGTTGAACAACTCGAGCTTGCTGGGCTTCGGCGGCTTCACCTTCAGGCGACCCTCGGCGCCCGGGATGCCTTTGAACTTCTGCCAGTCGCCAGTGATCTTCAGCAGCTTGAGGACGGGCTCGGTCGGCTGGGCGCCGACGGAGAGCCAATACTGGGCGCGCTCGGAATCGATCTCGATAAGGCTCGGCTCTTCCTTCGGGTGGTAGCGGCCGATGACCTCGATCGAGCGGCCGTCCCGGCGGGTGCGCGCGTCGGCGACGGCGATGCGGTACTGGGGATTGCGGATCTTGCCAAGCCGAGTGAGCTTGATTTTCACAGCCATGGTTAAGCGACTTCTCCTGTGTGTGTCACGCTGCAATTCAGCGACCTGGGCGGAAGTGCCCGAGTCCGGTTTCGCCTCGCGTGTGTGACCATCGAGCGACCCCCAAAAGGACCA
>JAVROZ010000048.1:0-5821 GCA_032162485.1 Mycobacterium sp. | reverse complement strand
CGACGGCATCGTCGGTAGCCTCACCCACTGCACCGGTTACCGCGGCGCGGTGGTCGGACGCAGTGCCGCAGTGCGCTCGGTGGGCATCGACGCCGAACCGCACGACGTGTTGCCAAATGGTGTGCTGGACTCGATCAGACTGCCCGCCGAGCGCGCCGAGATTCCCCGGGCACTGCCTGCCGGGCTGCATTGGGATCGAAACCTGTTCTGCGCCAAGGAAGCAACGTACAAGGCGTGGTTTCCGCTGACCAAGCGGTGGCTGGGTTTCGAGGACGCGCATATCAGCTTCGAGGCTGACTCTTCCGGCTCGACCGGTCGTTTCGTCTCCCGCATCCTGATCGACCCGGCCGCCCTGTCTGGCAGCCCGCTGACATCGTTGGCCGGGCGCTGGTCGGTCGAGCGCGACCTGGTGCTCACCGCGATCGTGTTATGAGCGAATCGGGTTCTGCGCCCGGCCCGGGGATTGTCGTCGTCGACAAGCCGGCCGGGATGACCAGTCATGACGTGGTGGGGCGATGCCGACGCGTCTTCGCCACCCGACGGGTCGGTCATGCCGGGACCCTGGACCCGATGGCCACCGGTGTGCTGGTGGTGGGGATCGAACGCGCCACCAAGATCCTCGGCCTGTTGACGGCAACCTCGAAGTCCTACGCCGCCACGATTCGGCTGGGTCAGTCGACATCCACCGAGGATGCCGATGGTGAACTGCTGCAGTCTGTTTCGACTGAGCATGTCACGGCAGCGGCCATTGCCGAGGCGATCGAGCCGCTCCGTGGTGACATCAATCAGGTCCCGTCGGCAGTCAGTGCGATCAAGGTGGGCGGCCGTCGCGCCTACCAGTTGGCGCGCGAAGGCCACGCGGTCCAGCTCGAAGCCCGTCCGGTGCGCATCGACCGCTTCGAGACGGTCGACCTGCAACGCGGTTCGGACGTGATCGACCTCGACGTAGAAGTCGATTGCTCATCGGGCACCTACATCCGCGCGTTGGCCCGTGATCTCGGCGATGCGCTGGCGGTGGGTGGCCACCTGACTTCGTTGCGGCGGACCCGTGTCGGCCGCTTCGACCTCAGTCAGGCGGTGGCACTCGACGACCTCGCGGAACGCCCGCGGCTGAGCCTGAGTCTCGACGATGCCTGCCTGCTCCTGTTTCCGCGCCGCGATCTCACCGCTGAGGAGGCCGACGCCGCGGCCAACGGTCGGACGCTGTCCGCGGCCGGCATCGACAACATCTATGCGGCGACGGCCGCCAACGGCAGGGTGATCGCCCTGCTGAGGGATGAGGGTGCGCGGACAAGGTCAGTGGTGGTGATCCGCCCGGCGACGATGCCCTCGGGTATCGAGGGTTGAGGAGTCGGGCAATGTGGACGGGCCCGGCGACGATGCCCTCGGGTATCGAGGGTTGAGGAGTCGGGGGTCCCGCCGCAGTGCCCGGCCGGGTGGAGTTGCACACTTGCTGTCAGCGCGCTCAGCAGCTTTACGGTCCAGAAGGGGCAACGATGCCTAGTAAGAGTTCCAACAAGGTTTATGTCGTCGGTGTAGGTATGACGAAGTTCGAGAAGCCGGGTCGCCGCGAAGGCTGGGACTATCCGCAGATGGCCAAGGAGTCCGGCACCAAAGCGCTCGCCGACGCCGGGGTCGACTACACCGAGATCGAGCAGGGCTACGTCGGCTACGTTGCGGGCGACTCCACCAGCGGGCAACGCGCCCTCTACGAACTCGGCCTGACGGGCATCCCGATCGTCAACGTCAACAACAACTGCTCGACGGGTTCGACGGCTTTGTACCTGGGCGCGCAAGCGATTCGAGGCGGGCTAGCCGACTGCGTGCTGTCGCTGGGCTTCGAGAAGATGCAGCCCGGGGCCCTGCAGGGCGGGGCCCAGGACCGGGAGTCGGCGTTGGGCAGGCACGTCCAGGCGTTGGCCGAGATCGACGAGTTCGCTTTTCCGGTGGCGCCGTGGATGTTCGGGGCGGCCGGCCGCGAGCATATGAAGACATACGGCACCACCGCCGAGCATTTTGCGAAGATCGGCTTCAAGAACCACAAGCATTCGGTCAACAACCCGTACGCGCAGTTCCAGGACGAGTACACCCTCGACGACATTCTGGCCGCGAAGATGATCTCCGACCCGCTCACCAAATTGCAGTGTTCGCCGACCTCTGACGGCTCGGCAGCGGTGGTGCTGGCCAGTGAGGAGTACGTGGCCACCCACGACTTGGCCGGGCAGGCTGTGGAGATCGTGGGGCAGGCGATGACCACCGATTTCGAGTCGACCTTCGACGGCAGTGCCCGCAACGTCATCGGTTACGACATGAATGTGCAAGCAGCTCAACAGGTTTATCGGCAGTCCGGACTTGGTCCGGAGGACTTCCAGGTGATCGAACTGCACGACTGCTTCTCGGCCAACGAGCTGCTGCTGTACGAGGCGCTGGGCCTGTGCGGTGAGGGTGAGGCGCCAAAGCTGATCGACGATAACCAGACCACCTATGGCGGACGCTGGGTGGTGAATCCCTCGGGCGGGCTGATCTCGAAGGGCCACCCGCTGGGCGCGACTGGCTTGGCGCAGTGCTCGGAGCTCACTTGGCAACTGCGCGGCACCGCCGATAAGCGCCAGGTCGACAATGTGACAGCGGCGCTTCAACACAACATCGGGCTCGGTGGCGCCGCCGTCGTCACCGCCTACCAGCGTGCCGAGCGCTGAACCCGCGCGGCCTGAAGGAACAACATGATCGAGTGGTCCGAAACCGACCTGATGGTGCGCGACACCGTCCGTCAGTTCATCGAAAAGGAGATCCGCCCGAACCTGGACGCTCTGGAAACCGGTGAGCTGCTGCCTTATCCGATCGCGCGCAAGCTGTTCAGTCAATTCGGTCTGGATGTGCTGGCCGCCGAGGCGGTCAAGAAGATGCTCGACCGCGAGCGCGCCAAACAGGACGGGACCGATCGGGAGCCCACCGACAAGCAAAGCGATTCAGATGGTTTGGGCGGGATGGGTGGTGCTCAGGGGTCGATGGCCGCGGTGCTGATTTCCGAACTCGCCGGGGTCAGCATCGGATTGCTGAGCACGGCCTCGGTCAGCCTCGGGCTGGGCGCGGCAACCATCATGAGCCGCGGCACGCTTGCCCAGAAAGAACGCTGGCTGCCCGATTTGATGACGCTGAATAAGATTGCGGCGTGGGCGATTACCGAGCCGGACTCCGGCTCGGACGCGTTCGGCGGCATGAAGACATATGTCAGACGCGACGGCGGGGACTACATCCTCAACGGCCAGAAGACATTCATCACCAATGGGCCGTACGCCGACGTATTGGTCGTCTACGCCAAGCTCGACGACGGTGATGCTTCTGTAGAGAAGCGAAACCGGACGGTGCTGGTCTTCGTGCTCGATTCCGGCATGCCGGGCCTGACGCAGGGCAAGCCGTTCAAGAAGATGGGCATGATGTCATCGCCGACGGGTGAACTGTTCTTCGACAACGTGCGGCTGAGCGCGGACCGGCTGTTGGGCGAGAATGAGCAGCACAGCGAAGGCGACGGCAGGGAAAGTGCCCGAGCAAATTTCGCGACCGAACGGATCGGGATCGCGATGATGGCGCTGGGCATCATCAACGAATGTCATCGGTTGTGCGTGGATTACGCGAAGAACCGAACCCTGTGGGGCAAGAACATCGGGCAATTCCAGTTGATCCAGCTCAAGTTGGCGAAAATGGAGATCGCCCGAATGAATGTGCAGAACATGGTGTTTCACACCATCGAGCGACAGCAGGCCGGGAAAGAGCTGACGCTGGCCGAGGCGTCGGCAATCAAGCTGTACTCCTCAGAGGCTGCTACCGATGTCGCGATGGAAGCCGTGCAGTTGTTCGGCGGCAACGGTTATATGGCGGAGTACCGGGTGGAACAACTTGCCCGCGATGCGAAGTCGCTGATGATCTACGCCGGTAGCAACGAGGTCCAGGTGACCCACATTGCCAAGGGACTACTCAGCGGGTAGCGGCGGGTCGGGCTATCCGCTCGGCGAATCGCGCGAGGCGAATCGCGCTTGCGATCGCCGTGGGTTCAGGCCACTACCCAGATCGCAAGCGCGGCCGGACTGCCCAAGTCGACCGTGGTCGCTGGGCCGTCGGCGGATTCGATCGCCACCGAGATCATGCCGGCGAATTCGCGTCGCGTCAGGACCCGCAGCTGGGAGTCGAGATTGATTCCGACGGTGTCGAAATATCGCAACATCTCCGGGTCGGCATCAGAGATGCGGGCCACTGTCCCGGTGTCCCCGTCGTCACAGGCCCACAACTGCCGAGCCGGTGGGGTCGGCACCTGACCGTCGGTGGCCGGGATCGGGTCACCATGGGGATCGCGGCGCGGAAACCCGAGCTTGGCGTCGATTCGCGCCATCAGACGATCCGATACGGCGTGCTCGAGCACCTCGGCCTCGTCATGCACCTCGTCCCAGCCATAGCCGAGTTCGTTGACCAAGAACGTCTCGAGCAACCGGTGCCGGCGCACCATCGCCAGTGCGGCGCGCCGACCAGAGTCGGTCAGCGTCACCGCGCCGTACTTCTCGTGGTCGACCAGGCCCTGCTCGGCGAGTTTGCGGATGGACTCCGAAGCGGTGCTCGCGGACACCCCGATCTTCTCGGCCAGCATCTTGGTGCTCACCTTGTCCCGCGACCACTCCTGGGCTGTCCAGATCACCTTTAGATAGTCCTGAGCAACCGCGGTGAGCCCACCAGACTCTTCGTCAGCCCTCACAACCACAAAGCTTAGGCATTGCATGCCTAAGCCCGCTCTCGACGGGCACCTTAGTTGCCAATGCAAGGCACGGTGATTGCCGCCAGGGCTGCGCTGCGGTCCGAATGACGCCGTAGGCTAGCGGTCGTGCAGCGGTGGCGCGGCCAGGACGAGATCCCCACGGACTGGGGCAGATGCGTGTTGACCATAGGGGTTTTCGACGGCGTGCACCGCGGGCACGCCGAGCTGATCGCGCACGCGGTGAAGGCCTCCCGTGCCCGCGAGGTGCCGTCCGTGCTGATGACGTTCGACCCGCATCCGATGGAGGTCGTGCACCCGGGCAGCCACCCGGCTCAGTTGACTACGCTCACCCGCCGGGCCGAACTCGTCGAAGACCTGGGCATCGACGTCTTCCTGGTGATGCCGTTCACCGCCGATTTCATGAAGCTGACTCCCGAGCGCTACGTGCACGAGTTGCTGGTGGAAAACCTGCACGTGGTGGAGGTAGTAGTGGGTGAAAATTTCACTTTCGGCAAGAAGGCGGCCGGCAACGTCGAGACCTTGCGACGGGCCGGCGACCGGTTCGGATTTGCAGTCGAGTCGATGTCGCTGCTGTCCGAGCACCACAGCAACGAGACCGTGACCTTCTCCTCCACCTACATCCGGTCCTGCGTGGACGCCGGCGACGTCATGGCGGCCACCGAAGCGCTTGGTCGCCCGCACCGCGTCGAGGGCGTCGTGGTGCGAGGTCACGGACGTGGCATTGAGCTGGGCTATCCCACAGCCAATGTGGCGCCGCCGATGTACTCGGCCATCCCGGCCGACGGCGTGTACGCCGCGTGGTTCACCGTCCTCGGGCATGGGCCGGTGACCGGCAGCGTCGTCCCGGGGGAGCGCTACCAGGCCGCGGTGTCCGTCGGCACCAATCCCACCTTCTCCGGGCGCACCCGCACCGTCGAGGCGTTCGTCCTGGACACCACCGCCGACCTGTACGGGCAGCACGTCGCCCTGGATTTCGTCGGACGCATCCGCGGTCAGCGCAGGTTCGACTCGGTGCGCGACCTCATCGCCGCGATGGGCAGCGACACCGAGCGTGCG
>JAVROZ010000047.1:0-6895 GCA_032162485.1 Mycobacterium sp. | reverse complement strand
CGAGTCGCGGGCACCGAGGTAGACCCGATGGCCGCTGCCGATCAGTCGGCGTGCGGTCTCATAGCCCAGGCCTTTGTTGCCCCCGGTGATCAAAGTATTCGTCATGGCTCCAGCTTGGCCGCGGTGCCGACGAGGTTGGTGATCGGGTCGCGTTATCGATCGGCGGGAGGGCCCGCAGATATGGCCGTGCCTTGCCACAACGGGAAACGTTGGGCACACCCGCCGATTGCGGCTGATGTACCCAACGCTCCGAGAGGTTACTTCGTCGAGGCGATCAAGGCTTGCAAGGCGCTAGTCGCCGCCGCCACCACCACCGCCGCCCTTGGGCACGGTCGTCTCTGTTTCTCCGGTGCCTTTACCCGGGGCCTGGCCCTTCAGGTACTTGTGGCCAGGTTCGTGCTCTTCCTCGAGTTGCTTCGGGCAATATGCTTTCGCCGAGATCGTCGCGAATTGGGCCGCGCCGCTTTCGGTGAGCGCCGGGTTGCTCTCCTGCAGATGCTGGATCAAGTGCAGGCCGCCCATGCCGTTGTGGAGTGCCCCGCACACTGCCTGGCCGGCGCTGACCGCCTGAGCGGGATCGGAAAAGCCGATTCCCACCTTCTTCAGGTCAGCGAGGAAAGCGGGGTTGTTCTCGTCGGTGGCGGGCTCGTCGACACCGGGTTCGGCGTGGACCGGCACGGCCAGCATGAGTCCCAGAAATACGCCGGCAATGGCGAACAGCGATTTCATCGATCCCCCTTATCCGGTTTCGGTTGCGGCTTTCGCGACCGAAGCGGTCGCCTTGCCGTCGGTCAGGTGCACGGCGTGAATGCCGGGTTTGGTCGACAGCTTGGCCACCAGGTCGTCGAGACCGGCCTCGTCGACATTCCAGTGCTGCACCTCGTCGGGCGACTCCTGCAGCTTTGCGATGACCTTGTCCAACGGGATCGGCCCCTTCGACCGCGCGGGCGCGGTGACTTTGGCCCGCACACCGGCGGAGCTGACAACGCGCGACGCTGGGCTGCCAAGTGCGCCACCGGCCAGGCTGCCCAGGCTGGCCTGGTTGAGCGCGCTCAGTGGAACCTGCATCGCCGGAGCGGCCGTTGCGGCAAAAGCTCCGTCCGGCAACGACGTAGCCGCAAGCCTGATGGCGGGGGTGGCGCCGGCCCAGCTCGGAGGCACCGACAGCTTGCCCACCGTATGAGCGCTGCCCAGCGCCGCTGATGCCGCCTTGGCCCCGATTCCCAGGCCGCCGAGATGCCCCGGCGAGGACAACCCGGCGCCCAGCGAGCCGAGCCCGATTCCGTGGCTCCACGGCTGGTAGACGAAGAAGTTCTTCCACTGGGAGATGCCGAGGCTGGTAGTGCTGTTGACGACGTTGGTGTAGGTCGCCTGGCTTCCTACGTTGTTCGCGAAAGTCAACAGGCTTTGGTACACCGATGACAGATTCGACCCTCCCGGAAGGAGGCCGAACGCGTTGGTGAAGAAGTTCGTGTAGTCGCTGTTGAAGCTGGTCAGGGCTGTTGAGAACGAGTTCAAGTTGTTCTCGATTTGGGTGAGGATGCCGGTAGGGTCCAACGGTGCCGCTGCGGCGGCCTGTGCTGTCGAAGCCGCCTGTGCTGCCGTCCCGTTGGCGTTGGTGGTCTGCGGCGCCTCGGTGAAGGAGCCCAGCCCCGACGTTGCCGACTGCGACGACGCCGAGTACCCGGTGATGGCTGCGACGTCCTGGGCCCAGAACTGCGCGTACTCGGCCTCCAGAGCTGCGATCGCCGCGTTGTACTGACCGAAGATGTTGGCCGGCACCAGCTGCAGGAGCTGAGCCCGGTTCGCCGCGATCTCGGCCGGTGGCACGGTCGCCGCCAACGCCGTCTCGTAGGCGCTGGCCGCGGCTTTGGCCTGACCGGCGGTCTGCTCGGCCTGTCCTGCCGTCGTCCCCAACCACGACACGTACGGCGCTGCGGCCGCTGCGGCAGCCTCCGCAGACGGACCTGTCCAGTCGCCACCGACCAGGCCGGCAATCGTCGACTCGAACTGTGTCGCGGTCGACTGCAACTCGCCGGCCAGGGCGTCCCAGGCCGCCGCAGCGGTCGTCAACGACGCCGCTCCCGGGCCCGAGTAGATCTTCGCGGAGATGAGCTCCGGCGGTTGTGCTGCGAAATCGAAAACCATTGTCAGCCTTCCTTATTCCGCGCTCGACGGGATGACGATGATGGTGGCGGTGGTGGCGATCTCGTCGGCCGCCACCGCGCCGGGAACGCGGTAGCCCTGCCCTACAGCAGCGCGGGTAGCGGTCCCGCCGATGGCGCGACCGGCCAGGCTGGACAGCGCCGTTTGGCCGAACATGCCGGGCTGAGCGAGCCCCATTTCCGGGGCAGCGTCGACCGCGGAGGCTTCCATCTCGGCGGCAACGGACCGGATGGCGGGTGTCGCGGCCGCCCAGTTCTGCGGAACCGACAGCGAACCGATGTAGCCGGCCCGGCCGACCGATGCCAAGGTTTCGGCGCTGCCCGCACCGGTGTAGGAGCCGCTCAGTAATCCGCTGTGCAGCAGCGGCGACAGCGCCCCGGTGATGGGGGTCGGGTGGATCAGCGGGCCGATGCCCTGAATGCCGACACCGAGGTTCGGGATACTGACAGAGGCCTGGTAGAAGCTCCGGATGACACCGGAGGTAAAGCCCAGCGGGCTGAACGGCCCGGCGAGGAAGGTGCTGATGCTCCCGTTCAACGCGGTGAACACCTTCGAGATGCTGGCGAGCCCGCCCGTCAGGTCTGGCGGTAGCGTCGCCGTGATGGCCGGTATCCCCAGCGAGTTGATGAACGCGGTCTGAGCGGCTGTCAACTGCGTTCCGAAGCTGGTGATGTCGGTGTTCAGCGTCGTCAACTGGGTGTTCAGCTGGGTCAGGAACGCCAGAATGTCGCTGGTCGAATCTGCGGACGAGGCCGCCGCCGACTGCGCCGTCGACGCCGCCTGGCTCGCCTGACCGCTGTCGGTGGTGGTCGCCGGCGCCTGCGTGAACGGTGTCAGCTGAACCGCGGTGGACGCTGCACCGGAGTAGGCGTACATCGCCCCCGCGTCCTGCGCCCAGAACTCGGCGTACGTCGCCTCGGTGGCGGCGATCGCCGGGGTGTTGATCCCCAGGAAGTTGGTCGCAACCAGCGCAGCCAGCAGCGCCCGGTTCGCCGCGATCACCGGCGGCGGAATGCTGGCAGCGAATGCGGCCTCGTAGGCGGCCGCGGCTGCCTGAGCTTGGGCTGCCGTCTGCTCGGCCTGGGCTGCCGTGCTGCTCAACCACTCCGTGTAGGGCGCTGCCGCAGCGGCCGCCGACGCGGACGAGGGTCCTTGCCAGCTGGACCCCAGTTCGGAAAGCGTGGATGCGTACGACGCTGCGGTGGTCTGTAACTCACTCGCCAATGCGTTCCAGGCGGTCGATGCCGCCAGCAACGGCGCCGAACCCGGCCCGGTGTAGATCCGGCCGGAGTTGATCTCCGGCGGTAGCGCTCCGAAATCGAAAACCATCCGTGTCCCTCGCTCTGGTGTGCGGTCGTCAATGGTCAGCGCTTGCCCAGCGCTGCGCGGAAATTGGCTTTGCGAAACGTCCGTGGACGGCTGGCAATTCAGTGCAAAGCGGCTGGCAGCTGCCTGGATCTTTTCGCAGTTCGAAGATTAGTGAGCCTCAGCAAGATGCCGCTTCGACCGACCGCTGCCGGGCGCCTACTCGCATGCATGGAGCTGCCGGGGATGCGGGCTTCGGGCCGCCGCTTTTTTATCCCAGAATGGCGCCCTCACCTGGGCTGATCCGTCCACGCCCGCGCACCGTCAGGCCCGGCGCGATGGGTGAACGGTCGATGGCCCAGATTAAAAATCTTGGCATCCAAAATGCCGGACACACCGACGGCTAGATCGCCAGGCGTGCGGTGTGCTGGCCCCAAGCGGTTATGTGCGGAAAGATTCTTACTCCCAGCCACGGATAACGGCGAACACCGGCGTGTCGGCACGCCGGTGTTATCGCACCTCGTCGCAGGTTTTGAGCTGCTGGTGACGAGCCGTAAGCGGAGACACCGCGACTGAATCTGGACCCGTCACGTCCTCGTCGGGCATCATTGGTCATACAGTCTTGGCCACAAGCCACGGTTATCCACTCCGCATCCTCGCGGGGTTTGCACCTGAGGAGACATGCCCATGTCATTCGTGACCACACAGCCAGAGGCATTGAGCACGGCGGCAACCGCACTGGGCGGAATCGGCTCGTCGTTCAGTGCCCAAAACGCGGCGGCTGCCGCGCCGACCACCGGTGTCGTTCCCGCCGCCGCCGACGAGGTGTCGGCTCTGACCGCCGCGCAGTTCGCCGCGCACGCGCAGCTGTACCAGGCCGTCGCTGCGCAGGCCGCCGCGATCCACGAGCAGTTCGTCAACACGCTCGGCACCAGTGCCGGGTCGTACGCCGCCACCGAAGCTGCCAACGCCGCATCCGCTGGCTGATTCACGACACACTGTCGGCCGGGCACCGTGAGGGTGTCCGGCCGTCAGTATTTTGATCGGAAGACCAATGCCGCAAGCAGCGACGACCCTGAGCGAAGCCGAACGTCTGATGCAGGCCGGCAGCTTCGATTCGGCGGCAGCAATCCTTCAAGACGTCGTCGAGCAGAGTCCCACTCTCGAAGTGCTGTACCTGCTGGCGACGTCGTATCTGGAACTCGGGCACAACGACAGCGCGTTCCACTATGCCACGGCAGCGGTGGAAAAGGACCCGTCGTCGGCGCCCGCCCGTGATCTGCTGGGGAAAGCCAATCTTGCTCTGGGGCAACTCAATTCGGCCTTGACGGAGTACGTCGCGCTGGCCGCTCTCTGTCGCGAACAACAGCAGGCGCCGCCCGCGCAGTTTTCCATCCCGGCGCATTTTGCTCTGCACAACATTGAGCAACTCGAGCACATCCTGGCTGCAAACGGCGACAGCGCCGGGGCTATGACCGACCAACTCGAGGTTCTACGTCGCGGCCTCGCCAACGTCATCGACGAGGCTGAGGGAGAAGCACCGTGGGTTTCCATTCCGGGGACAGGCAATCAACTCCTCGCTGACCCGCCATACGTCCGGGTTGAGGAAGTGCGGCTTCCGCAGTACCTGAACACCGCCGTCGACTACGGACCGATCCAGCAGGGCGTCCTGGCCGGCGAAAAGGTTCACGTGATCGACGATTTCCTGACGCCGGCGGCACTGGAACAGGTGCGAAAGTTCTGCCTGGAATCCACCGTCTGGCGTCACCCGTACAAGTTCGGGTACGTCGGCGCGTTTCCTCAGGACGGATTTGCCAGCACGTCGCTGTTCGCTATCGCCGAGGAGACCCTCGCCGCACTCGGTGAGGCTTTTGCCGATTACCAGTTCGCGGCCTGGTGGGGATTCGTCTACAACGCCAACCTGCCGGGCACCGATATCCACGGTGACGACGGCGATTTCTCGTTGAACCTCTGGATCACTCCGGATTCGGCCAACCTCGACCCGGAATCGGGCGGCCTGGTGATCTGGGATGCGACCGCGCCGAGCGACTGGAGCTTCGACGACTACAACTCGGGCGGCGACCGAGTGCGCAATTACCTCGACGAGCGCAATGCCGAGTCGCAGGTCATCCCGCATCGCGCGAATCGGGCCGTCCTGTTCGAAGGCCACCTCTTTCATCGGACGGACGACTTCGACTTCGCGCCCGGGTTCAACAACCGGCGACGCAGTCTGACCTTCCTGTTCCGCCGCACCAAGGGGTAACCCGCGGTCTATCAAGACAACGCCACCTGGGTTTATCGCACCAGCTGTGCGCGAGTGGGCAACCGAGCCGACGCCGAGGATCTCACCGCTGAAGTGTTTCTCGCGGCGTTGCGGCCTTTGCGATTGATGGCCAGTGTCGGTGAGATCCGCGGCTATCTGCGGACCACCGCGCGAACCGTGTTGGCCGCGCACTGGCGCGAGACCCTGGGTCGCGAGATCACGTCGATCGACGACATCGAAGCGCCGCCCGAGAGCGAACAGGCGATCAGTACCGCTCCGCAACGGGTGGCCGGTGTGCTCGGGCAACTGCCCGACCACTATCGACGGATTCGTTCCCGGTGAGCATGACTCGGTGGACGACGCAGAAGTATCGCAGCGCGTTCGGCGCCGGGCCCGCGGCGACGGTTGGTACAGCTTCGATATCGCCGGCGTGCATGTGATTGCGTTGGTCAACACGCCGAACCTGAAAAAGC
Organism: Mycobacterium sp.; assembly: GCA_032162485.1. GTDB lineage: Bacteria > Actinomycetota > Actinomycetes > Mycobacteriales > Mycobacteriaceae > Mycobacterium. The sequence goes on along the minus strand of JAVROZ010000047.1, from coordinate 688 downwards.
TCGGGCACCTCAGTGTCGAGCAACTCGACTTCGTTGCCAAAGACGTTGCCGCGCTGCCCAGCGACACGCCCATCATCGTATTCAGCCATATTCCGCTGTTCGCGATGTATCCAGATTGGGGCTGGGGCACGGATGACTCCGCTCAGGCCCTGAGCTACCTGCGCCGATTCTCGTCGGTCACCTGCCTCAAACGGCCATGTGCACCAGGTATTTTCGAAGGTCGTCTGGTACAGGCCAGTATCTCGTTCGCTCTCGCGTTGCTCATCCTCACCGGTGGTCCGTCGTGGCTTCGGTGGGCCGCGGCCGCGTTGGCCGGCAGTTCGCTGGTCGCGTTTGTGCTGTCACGCACTGTCGGACTGCTCGGCTTCTCCGAACGAGGGTGGCAGCCGTATCCGCACGCAGTGATCAGCGTGGTTGCCGAGATACTGGCTATCGGTTTGTGGGCGGCGTATGTACTCGTTGGTCGAAACGAGTTCATTTCCAGAAAGCATTCATCGGTGGGGCGTACATGTCGTTGGCAGTGAGCGGGAGCAGAGTTCCGGGCGTAGCCCGCAAGGTGTCTTCGATAGTGGCCATCAGGCTGTACTCGTTGTAGTAGGCGTCGGTAGTGAAGGGGCCGGATTGCATCCCGCCGGCCGTCACGGCGTCGTGGTTCGGGATGACGATCATCGGAACGTTGTTGCCTTCG
>JAVROZ010000046.1:0-4623 GCA_032162485.1 Mycobacterium sp. | reverse complement strand
GCCGAGGCGGGCCGGCGCGGCGGCATCACCGTGGCCACCAACATGGCCGGCCGCGGCACCGACATCGTGCTGGGCGGCAACGTCGACTTCCTCACCGACCTGCGGCTGCGCGCTCGTGGTTTGGATCCGATGGAGACTCCCGAAGAGTACGAGGAGGCCTGGCACCAGGAATTGCCCAAGGTCAAAGAGGAGGCCACCAAGGAGGCCACCGAGGTGATCGAGGCCGGCGGCCTGTACGTGCTGGGCACCGAACGCCACGAGTCGCGACGCATCGACAACCAGCTGCGCGGCCGGTCCGGCCGCCAGGGTGACCCGGGGGAGTCGCGGTTCTACCTGTCGCTGGGCGACGAACTCATGCGGCGGTTCAACGGTGCCGCGCTCGAGACGCTGTTGACCCGGCTGAACCTGCCCGACGACGTGCCGATCGAAGCCAAGATGGTCACCCGCGCGATCAAGAGTGCCCAGACGCAGGTCGAGGGGCAGAACTTCGAGATGCGCAAGAACGTGCTGAAGTACGACGAGGTGATGAACCAGCAGCGCAAGGTCATCTATGCCGAACGTCGCCGCATCCTGGAAGGCGAGAACCTGCAGCAGCAGGCCAAGGAGATGCTCACCGACGTCATCACGGCTTACGTCGACGGCGCGACCACCGAAGGCTACGCCGAGGACTGGGATCTGGGCGCGTTGTGGACGGCGCTCAAGACGCTGTATCCCGTCGGCATCGACCACGAGACGCTGACTCATCACGACGAGGAGTCCGAGCGCGACGACCTCACCCGCGAAGAGCTGCTCGAGGCACTGCTCGAAGACGCCGACCGTGCCTATACCGCACGCGAAACCGAACTCGAGGCGATCGCGGGCGAGGGAGCGATGCGCCAACTGGAACGTAATGTGCTGCTCAACGTGATCGATCGCAAGTGGCGCGAGCACCTCTACGAGATGGACTACCTCAAAGAGGGCATCGGGTTGCGTGCGATGGCGCAGCGCGACCCGCTGGTCGAGTACCAGCGCGAGGGCTACGACATGTTCATGGCCATGCTCGACGGCATGAAAGAGGAATCGGTCGGGTTCCTGTTCAACGTCAGCGTGGAGGCCGTCCCGGCGCCCCAGATCGCGGTCGCACCGGTCGAACAACCGGAAGGTTTGGCCGAATTCGGTACCGCGGCCGCCGAGCAGAAGGTCGAAGGCGAGCCGTCGGCGGCGCGCGAGCCCGCGCCGAAGGAGCCGGTCAGCACGCTGCGCGCCAAAGGCATCGACAACCGTGACAGTGAGGCACCCGCGCTTACCTATTCGGGCCCGTCGGAGGATGGGTCGGCGCAGGTGCAGCGCAACGGCGGTGGCGCGGCCAAGACGCCGGCCGGGGTGGCCGGCGGTGCCAGCCGGCGTGAGCGGCGCGAAGCCGCCCGGCGGCAAGGGCGCGGCGCCAAGCCGCCGAAATCGGCGAAGAAGCGCTAGCTGGTCAGCGCGCTGCTGCTGATGCGCGCGGAATTCGCCGACGACCGCGACTGAAATGAGGCGGCTGCCTCATGCGCCGGGGCGGCGGGCGGGCAGACCATAGAAGGTATGACGACAGCACGCACCCCCTTCGATGCCGCCACGGCGATCCTGCGCAACCCGAGCCTGCCCGCCGGAGACGACGAACGGTTCGTCGGCTTCGGTGTGATGGGTCTGCCGTTTGCCAGCGGGCATTACCTTGCGCTGCGCCACTTTCCGGGCGCGTCCTTTGCACCGGCCTACAAATCGGTATGGCACCGCGGTCCCGATGGCAGCTGGACGTTCTATGCGACAACCCCGGGCCCGCAGAGTTGCGCTCGCTACTTCAGTGCGGCCAGTTCGCACGATGCGGTTCAGTGCGACATCGATGTCGACTGGGCGACACCGTGGTCGCTGTCCGTCAAGGTCGCGGGATTGCTTCGGTGGCAGATCGATATCCGCTCAACCCTGTCGACGCGGCTGATGAGCGCCATCGGCGGGCGGTTGCCCAGCGGGGCATGGACCAACCGGGCGGTGCTGGGCGCGCTGGGACGTGCCGCCGGTCCGACGCTGGGCGCTGGACGGGTCAGGCTGGCCGGGACCGCTCCCAACGGGCAACGTTTCATGATCGCTCCCCGGCAGGTGTGGGCGGTAGCCGGGTCGCGCGCGCTGCTTGAGGGCGCAGACCTCGGGCCGGTGGGACCGCTGCCGAGCCAACCCCGACTGGCCGGCTTCCGGCCGCCGCAGCGGGGTCTGTTCGTTGCGGGCTCGGGACATTTCGAGACTTTCGATGAGGGCCGCCATCATGCCGTCCGGCGCACTGTCTCGATTGACTGAGCAGGGCCACAATAGGGTCGTGGTGCCTGCCGCCGAATCGTCGGAGCTGCCGACTCGCGCCGAGCTGCTGGCCGCGCTGTCGGTAGCGATCGACCTCGGCCTGGGGCAACCTGCCGAACACATGCTGCGGGCGTCGCTGATTGCCACCAGGCTCGCCGATCGGCTGGGGCTGAGCAAGCAGCAACGGGACAGCGCCTACTACACGACGCTGATCATGTGGATCGGCTGTCACGCCGACTCGCACGAATACGCGCAGTGGTTCGGTGACGACATCGGCGTGCGGCATGACTCGTATCTGATCGATTGGTCCGGGCTGCCGTACGTGCGTTTTCTGGTGGGCAATATCGGTCGCGGGCAGCCGTTGCTGCAACGGGTGAGCATGATGGCAACGCTGTTGGTCAACGCACGCGGTCAGATATCGCGAATGATCCACTCGCACTGTACATCTGCTGCTCTGCTGGCCAATCGACTCGGGTTGGGCCCCGATGTGCAGGCGGCATTGCCGTGCACTTTCGAGCGATACGACGGCGGCGGCCTGCCGACCGGCGTGCAAGGTGAGGCGATCCCGATCCAGATGCGAGTCGCCCAGGTCGCCGAGATGGCCGAGGTGCACCACCGGACGTACGGCGTTGAGGGTGCCAGGGCGATGGTGCGCACCCGGCGCGGCGGTCAGTTCGATCCGCAGGTAGCCGACACATTCCTGGATAACGCTGAAGACATCCTGGCCGGTCCGCCCACCGGCGATGTGTGGGCGGCGGCGTTGCGCGCGGCACCGGATCGTCACGAGCGCCTCGATGATCGGACGCTGGACACACTGCTGGTAGCACTCGGCGACTTCGTCGACCTGAAATGTCCCTTCACGCTGGGACATTCACGTGCAGTAGCCCGGCTGGCCGGCGATGCCGCCGTGGTCGCCGGGCTTGACGAGGACGCGGTGGCGTTGACCCGACGCGCCGGCCATGTCCACGATCTGGGCCGCATCGGCGTCTCGAACCAAATCTGGTCCAGGCCAGCATCTTTGAGTGCGGCCGAATTCGAGCGGGTTCGACTGCATCCGTATTTCACCGTGCGGATCCTCAAACAGGTTCCCGGGCTGGCGCAACTGGCCGAGGTCGCCGGCAATCACCACGAATGTCTGGATGGTTCGGGATACCCGCGCGCTCTCGCTGGGAGCGCTATCGGCCTGCCCGACCGCATCCTGGCTGCCGCCGTCAGCTACCAATCCGCCTGTGAGCCAAGGCCTTACCGCAAGGAGATGACCCCGGATTCGGCACAGCGGCGGCTTGCGGCCCGGGTGCAGGCTGGTGAGCTCGATGCTGCTGCCGTCGATGCGGTGCTGCACGCGGCCGGCCACCGTGCCCAGCGGCCGAAGGTGCGTCCGGACGGGCTCACTCCCCGGGAGGTCGAGGTGCTGTGTTTGGTCGCCCGCGGCGCATCCAATAAGGAAATCGCCTCGGCTTTGGTGATCAGCGAGAAGACGGCCCGCAATCACGTGGAGCGGACCTACACCAAGATCGGTGTGTCGAACCGTATCGGCGCCAGCATGTATGCGCTGCGTCATGGCCTGGTGAGTGCCTGAAATTAGGGCTCAGATGAGGCTAGATGGGGCAAAAGCCCCATGTACTCCTACACCGGTCCGGCGGAGACTCAAGTCATGAAGCGATATTTGACAATCGGGTACGGTGCGGTGAGTTACCTGCTTTTCCTGGTGGTGATCTTGTATGCGATTGGATTTGTCGGCGATTTCATAGTGCCCCGTGGTGTCGATCACGGGATCACCGCGCCGCTGTGGCAGGCGGTAGCGGTCAATGTGTTGCTGCTTGGTCTGTTTGGGGCCCAGCACAGCGTGATGGCCCGCCCGGGATTCAAGCGGTGGTGGACGCGATTTGTGCCGCCGTCGATCGAGCGCAGCACCTACGTATTGCTTTCGAACGTCGCGCTGCTGTTGATGTACTGGCAGTGGCGCGCGATGCCGGCCCTCTTCTGGGACGTGCGGCAGCCCGCTATCCGCCTCGCGCTGTGGGGGCTGTTCTGGGTTGGGTGGGCGATGGTGTTCGCATCGACATTCATGATCAACCATTTCGACCTGTTCGGCCTTCGGCAGGTGTATCTCGCCTGGCGCGGAAAGCCATACGCAGAACTTGAGTTTCACACGATTCTGCTCTACCGACTGGTGCGGCACCCGCTCATGCTCGGGTTCCTGATCGCATTCTGGGCGACACCGACGATGACGGCGGGGCACCTGCTCTTCGCGATCGGCACCACGTCCTACATTCTGCTTGCCCTACAACTGGAAGAGCGCGACCTGGTGGC
>JAVROZ010000045.1:0-4473 GCA_032162485.1 Mycobacterium sp. | reverse complement strand
GTGTTCAAGAGCTGGCGCTACGGCGAGGTCGTCACCGTCGACGACCCGTGGGGTTATGGCAACTCGCTGGAGTGGGCCACCAGTTGCCCGCCGCCGCGGCACAACTTCACCGAGCTGCCCCGCATCCGGTCGGAGCGCCCGGCGTTCGAGCTGCACTACCCGCACATGGTGGAACGAATGCGTGACGAAGCGCACATCGGGCGCCACGCCACCGCCGGAGAGTCAGCGAAGGGCTTCGGTCCACGTACTGAGCCGGATCGCGCGACTAGTGAGCAGTAGCAGCGGCAACCTGGGGTGACCACCTCAGCCAAGGTGTCGGTGCTAATTACTGTCACCGGCGTCGATCAGCCAGGCGTGACGTCCGCGCTCTTCGAGGTTCTTTCCAAGCACGGCGTGGAGCTCCTCAACGTCGAGCAGGTGGTCATTCGGGGCAGGCTCACACTGGGTGTGCTGGTGTCCTGCGGTCTGGGGGTCGCCGAGGGTGGCGCTCTGAGCGACGACGTGCGGGCCGCAATCCGCGGGCTGGGGCTTGACGTCGCGATCGAACGGAGCAACGACCTACCGGTCATCCGGGAGCCGTCGACGCACACCATCTTCGTGCTGGGACGGCCGATCACCGCCCGGGCGTTCGGTTCAGTGGCCAGGGAAGCGGCCGGTCTGGGCGTCAACATCGACTTCATCCGCGGTATCTCCGACTATCCGGTGACCGGTCTGGAACTGCGGGTGTCGGTGCCGCCCGGCGTCGATGGACCGCTGCGGACCGCGTTGACGAAGGTGGCCGCCGACGAGGTTGTCGATGTGGCCGTCGAAGACTACGGCCTGGCGTGGCGCACCAAACGGCTCATCGTGTTCGACGTCGACTCCACGCTGGTTCAGGGCGAGGTCATCGAAATGCTCGCGGCCCGCGCCGGTGCCCAGGGAAAAGTCGCCGCGATCACCGAGGCCGCGATGCGCGGCGAGCTGGATTTCGCGGAGTCCTTGGAGCAGCGGGTGGCCACTCTGGCGGGTCTGCCCGCTTCGGTGATCGATGAGGTCGCCGATCAGTTGGAACTGATGCCCGGTGCCCGCACCACGCTACGCACGTTGCAGCGGTTGGGTTTTCGGTGCGGCGTGGTTTCCGGCGGATTCCGGCGCATCATCGAACCGCTGGCCGAGGAGCTGAAACTGGACTTCGTGGCCGCCAACGAGCTGGAAATCGTCGACGGCATACTCACCGGCCGGGTCGCGGGACCCATCGTCGACCGGCCCGGCAAAGCCACGGCGCTGCGAGCCTTCGCCGCGCAGTACGGCGTGCCGATGGAGCAGACCGTCGCGGTCGGCGACGGCGCCAACGACATCGACATGCTGGCTGCGGCGGGGATGGGCGTGGCGTTCAACGCAAAACCCGCGTTGCGTGCGGTCGCGGACGCGTCGTTGAGCCACCCATACCTGGACACCGTGCTGTTTCTGCTGGGCGTCACCCGCGGCGAGATCGAGGCCGCCGACGCGATGGACGGCGTGGTGCGCCGAGTCGAGATCCCGGCCGATTAAAGCTACGGCTCATACGGCACGATGGTCGAGTGCCTGAAACCGGCGGCGATCTAGCGGCCGACCCCGACCTGCTGATCGATTTCAGAAATGTCTCGCTGCGCCGCGGGGGGCGCACCCTGGTTGGCCCCCTGGATTGGGCCGTCGAACTCGACGAACGCTGGGTTGTCATCGGCCCCAACGGTGCCGGCAAAACCTCGCTGCTGCGCATCGCCGCGGCATCCGAGCACCCCTCGTCGGGAGTGGCCTTCGTGCTGGGTGAGCGACTGGGCCGGGTCGATGTGAGCGAACTGCGGTCGCGGATCGGGCTGAGCTCGTCGGCGCTGGCGCAGCGGATACCCAGCGACGAAGTGGTGCGCGACCTCGTGGTGTCGGCCGGTTACTCGGTGCTGGGCCGGTGGCGGGAGCGCTACGAGGACATCGACTACCGGCGTGCGGTCGACATGCTGGAAAGTCTGGGCGCCGAGCATCTGGCCGATCGCGACTACGGGACCCTGTCCGAAGGTGAGCGCAAGCGGGTGCTGATCGCGCGGGCGCTGATGACCGATCCGGAACTGCTGCTGCTCGACGAGCCCGCCGCCGGCTTGGACCTGGGTGGCCGGGAGGAGCTGGTGGCGCGACTGGCCGACCTGGCCGCCGATCCCGACGCCCCCGCGCTCGTGCTGGTCACCCATCATGTCGAGGAGGTGCCGCCCGGCTTCAGCCATTGCCTGTTGCTCTCGGAGGCCGAAGTCGTTGCATCCGGTCTGCTCTCCGATGTGCTGACCGCCGAGAATCTGTCGTCGGCGTTCGGGCAGCGGATCGCGCTGGATGTTGTCGACGGGCGATACTTCGCCCGTCGTGTTCGTACCCGGGCGGCGCATCGGAGGCGGCAGCTGTGAACGAGACCTACGTGCCGCTACCGACCCGGCCCGCGGCGACCGTGATGCTGATCCGCGACGCCCCCGGGGGCCTGAAAGTGTTCCTGATGCGCCGCCACTCGAAGATGGAGTTCGCGCCCGGCGTGATGGTGTTTCCGGGTGGCGGAGTCGACGATCGCGACCGCAACGCCGACATCGCGTGGGCGGGACCGCCGCCACAGTGGTGGGCGCAGCGGTTCGGCATCGAGACCGACCTGGCCATCGCGCTGGTTTGCGCGGCGGCACGGGAGACGTTCGAGGAATCGGGCGTACTGTTCGCCGGGCCTGCGGACCAGGCCGTCTCGGCAGCGGACAGTATCGTCGGTGATGCCTCGGTATACGGCGACTCTCGCAAGGCCCTGGCCGATCACACGCTGTCCTTCGCCGACTTCCTGCGGCGGGAGAATCTGGTGTTGCGCTCCGATCTGCTACGGCCGTGGGCGAACTGGGTCACTCCTGAAGCCGAGCGCACTCGCCGCTACGACACGTATTTCTTTGTGGCCGCGCTACCAGAAGGGCAGCGCGCCGACGGCGAGAACACCGAGTCCGACCGTGCCGACTGGGCGTTGCCGCAGGACACGATCGCGGAATTCGAGGCTGGTCGCAACGTCCTGTTGCCGCCCACCTGGACGCAATTGGACGCGTTGGCCGGCCGTACCGTTGCCGATGTGCTGGCCGTTGAGCGCCAGATCACCCCGGTGCAGCCGCTCCTGGAGAAACGGGGCGACAACTGGGTGTTCGAATTCTTCGACTCCGACCGCTACCACCAGGCCCGCAAAGCGGGCGGCTCCATGGAGTGGCCACTTTGAGCGAGTTCGTGAGCGTCGTGGTCAGTGACGGCTCGCAAGATCCCGGCCTGGCCATGCTGCTGCTGTCACGCCCACCCACCAACGCGATGACCCGGCAGGTCTACCGAGAGATCATCGCCGCCGCCGACAAATTGGGCCACCGTCAGGATGTTGCCGCGGTGATCCTGTTCGGTGGCCACCAGATCTTCTCCGCCGGCGACGACATGCCCGAACTGCGGACGCTGACGGCCGCGGAGGCCGGCACCGCGGCGCGGGTGCGGCGCGAGGCCGTCGAGGCCGTGGCGGCGATCCCGAAACCGACCGTCGCCGCGATCACCGGATACGCACTGGGCGCCGGCCTCACGCTGGCGCTGGCCGCCGACTGGCGGGTGAGTGGCGACAACGTGAAATTCGGCGCGACCGAGATCCTGGCCGGCCTCATTCCCGGTGGCGGTGGAATGGCTCGGCTCACTCGCGCAGTGGGGCCGAGCAGGGCCAAGGACCTGGTGTACAGCGGGCGCTTCTTCGACGCCGAGGAGGCGTTGACGCTGGGCCTGATCGACGACATGGTTGCTCCCGATGACGTCTACGACGTCGCGGCGGCGTGGGCGAGGCGCTTCCTCGAGGGCCCGGCACCCGCGCTGGCTGCCGCCAAGGCCGGGATCAATGCCGCGTTCGACGACGCCTTCGAACCCGAGCGGCTCGCCGCCGAGGACCGCCGCTACATCGACGTGTTCGCCGCTGGTCAGGACGGTCGCGCGGACGCCGCTCGCGACGACGGTTAGGCTGCCCTGCATGACGAGGAGTACTGAAATCCCCGCTGACGCGGCTCCGAATCCGCATGCCACTGCCGAACAAGTGGAAGCGGCCCGGCAGGACAGCAAACTCGCCCAGGTGCTCTACCACGACTGGGAAGCCGAGAGCTACGACGACAAGTGGTCGATTTCGTACGATCAGCGCTGCGTGGACTACGCCCGGGGCAGGTTCGACGCGATCGTGCCCGACGAGACCATCCGCGAACTGCCCTACGATCGCGCCCTGGAGCTGGGCTGTGGCACCGGATTCTTCCTGCTCAACCTGATCCAGGCCGGGGTAGCCCGCCGCGGGTCGGTCACCGACCTCTCGCCCGGCATGGTCAAGGTCGCCACCCGAAACGGGAAGTCATTGGGCCTGGACATCGACGGCCGGGTCGCCGACGCCGAGGGCATCCCGTACGACGACAACACGTTCGACCTGGTAGTTGGGCATGCCGTGTTGCA
>JAVROZ010000044.1:0-4918 GCA_032162485.1 Mycobacterium sp. | reverse complement strand
CTGCTCAGCTTGTTCATCGTCTATCGCTCCGTGCCCACGGTGCTGCTTGTGTTGGCGATGGTGATCCTGGAAGTGGCTGTGGCACGGGGTGTAGTGGCCGCCCTCGGGCACTTTGACGTGATCGGCTTGTCGACGTTCGCGGTGAACCTGCTGACTATGTTGGGCATCGCGGCGGGCACCGACTACGCGATCTTCGTACTGGGCCGCTACCACGAGGCCCGCGGCGCTGGCGAGGACCGCCAAACCGCCTTCTACACAATGTATCGCGGCACCGCGCACGTCATCCTCGGTTCCGGCCTGACGATCGCCGGCGCGACGTATTGCCTGCACTTCACCCGGTTGCCCTATTTCCAGACATTGGGTGTTCCGCTGGCGATCGGCATCGGGGTGGCGGTGCTGGCCTCCCTGACCATGGCGCCGGCGGTGCTGGTGATCGGGAGCCGGTTCGGACTCTTTGAGCCGAAACGGGTTGCGCGGACTCGTGGTTGGCGACGGGTGGGGACGGCCGTGGTCCGGTGGCCGGGACCGATCCTGGCGGCAAGTCTCGCGCTGGCGCTGATCGGATTGATCGCGTTGCCCGGCTACCAGACCAGTTACAACGACCGCAATTACATGCCCGACAATATTCCGGCTATGCAGGGGTTCCAGACCGCGGAACGGCATTTCTCCCAGGCGCGGATGAATCCGGAAGTCCTGATGCTCCAGACCGATCAGGATCTGCGAAATCCGGCGAACATGCTGATCGTCGAACACATCGCCCGCAACGTATTCCACACCCCGGGTATCGCACGGGTCCAGACCATCACCCGGCCGTTGGGCACGCCGATCGACCACACCTCCATCCCCTACCAGATGAGCATGCAAGGCGTCAGCCAGCAGTTGACGCGGGACTACATGCAGAGGCAGATGGACCAGATGCTGATCATGGCCGACCAGATGAACACGATGGTCACCACGATGGAAACCATGATCGGGATCATGAAGGAGCTCACCGGCGTCACCCATAATCTTGTTCAGCAGACGAAGACCATGGTGACCGAAGTCAACGATCTACGTGACAAAATCTCCAATTTCGACGATTTCTTCCGGCCGATCCGCAGCTATTTCTACTGGGAGAAGCACTGTTTCGACATCCCCGTTTGTTGGACGCTGAGGTCGGTGTTTGATGCGCTCGACGGCGTCGACACACTCAGCGATGCCATCGGCGAATTGGTATCGCAGATGGACAAGCTCGACGCGATCATGCCCGAGATGCTGAAGTTGCTGACACCGATGGTCGCGATGATGAAGTCGATGAACACCATGATGCTGTCGATGCACAGCACGATGGCCGGAATGCAGGACCAGGGCGCTGCGATGCAGAGCAAAGGAAACCCCATGGGCCAGGCCTTCGATGCATCCAAGAACGACGACTCGTTCTATCTACCGCCAGAAGTGTTCGACAATCCCGACTTCAAGCGGGGCGTGGACATGTTCATCTCACCGGATGGAAAAGCGGTGCGCTTCATCATCTCTCACCTCGGCGACCCGGCCACTGCCGAGGGGATCGCCCACATTGACGCGATCCGCAACGCCGCCTTCGAGGCCATCAAAGGCACACCGCTCGAGAACGCCCGCATCTATATCGGCGGCACCGCGGCCACCGCCAAGGACATGCAAGAGGGGTCCACCTACGACCTGCTGATAGCCGGGGTCGGAGCAATGATACTGATCTTCATCGTCATGCTGGTCCTGACCCGCGCTGTCGTTGCTTCAGCCGTCATCGTCGGCACGGTCCTGCTGTCCCTCGGGGCGTCATTCGGGCTGTCGGTGCTCGTCTGGCAGTACATCCTGGGCTACGAATTGCACTGGATGATCATGTCCATGGCGGTGATAATCCTGCTGGCAGTCGGATCGGATTACAACCTACTATTGGTATCCCGGTTCAAAGAGGAGCTCCATGCCGGGATCAAGACCGGCATCATCAGATCCATGGCCGGCACCGGCGCAGTCGTCACCTCGGCCGGTCTGGTGTTCGCATTCACCATGATCTCGATGGGAGCCAGCGCGCTGGTCATCCTCGGCCAGTTCGGCACCACCGTCGGCGGGGGCCTGCTATTCGACACCCTGATCGTGCGCTCATTCATGACACCGGCGATCGCGGCGCTGCTTGGCCGCTGGTTCTGGTGGCCGCAATTAGTACGCGCCAGGCCGTTGCGAACCGCGACTGCACCCGTCTCTCAGCGCGAACTCACTAATTTATCAACGTAATTGGCTATTCGATCACGCTGCCTCGACAACCGCCTTGATCCGTTCCAGGGTTTTCGTCATGTCGCGAATATTGCGTCGGCGCCGCGGCTCGCCGAGAAGCCGGAAGACGCGGGGCACTTTCGAGTCGTCGAAGCCGATCCAGAACGATTCGGTGACGTCGGTGCCCTGCTCAGTCGGGGCGAATGCGTAATGCCAGTTGTTGACGGCCCGGCCGCCGAGCAGCACCTCGAAGCCGAATTCACGGCCCGGTTCGCAGGCGGTCACGCGGCAGGTGGTCCAGTACACCGGGCCGATTTCGTTGCGTTTGACGTGGCCCCTGAAGCGTGCGCCCAGAGCCGGACCCGTTGCGCCGTCGAGCCATTCGGCGTCGAAGGTCTCGGGTGAGAATCTTCCGGTGTTACGGACATCTGCCACCAGCTCCCAGATGGCCTCAGCCGGCGCTGCCATGTTTACCGTTACGGATTCGCGCATAATGCGTAGCCTAGCTAGCTCCCTGGCGAGCAGTCGCAGAATCGCACTGGGGTCAGCCTGATCGTGCGAGTTTGCGTCTGCTCGCCGAACCACTTGGCCACCAGAACCACCGACCCAATAGGACCACCAGGGACGGCACGACGAACGCCCGCACGACCAGAGTGTCGATCAATAGTCCGACCGCGATGGTGGTGCCGACCTGGGCGATGCTCAGCACGCTGCTGGCCAGCAGCGCCAACATGGTGATCCCGAAGACGATGCCCGCGGTGGTCACCACGCCGCCGGTACCACCGAACGCCCGGATGATGCCCGTATGCAGCCCGGCCTGCGCCTCCTGCTTGATCCGCAGCGCCAGCAGCAGGTTGTAGTCGGCGCCGACGGCGATCAACGCGATGAACGCGATTGGCGCCACGGCCCAGTGCAGCGGCTGGTGGAGTAGGTGTTGCCAGATCAGGGTGCTGGCGCCCAAAGCCGACGCATAGGAGGCAACTACGGTCCCGACGACAACCAACCCGGCCACTGGGCTGCGCAGCATCGTCGTGACGATCAGGAAGATCAGCGCCAGCGCCGTGCCGACCAGCAGTGTGGTGTCCCGGTCGACCGAGCGTTGCAGGTCGGCCGTCGCGGGCCCGACGCCAGCCAGGTCGACCCCCGTCGGTGTCAGCGTCCCCTCCTTGGTCGCCTCCTTGATCGCCGCACGCACCTGATCGGCCCGTGTAGCGCCGGCGTTGCCCCATTCGTCACCGTCGCCGTAGACCAGCAGGTAAGTGGCTCGACCATCGGCGGAAACCAGATTGCGCAGGACCTCGACGTAGCGCGGATCGGACAACGCTCGTTGCGGCAGATAGAAACCGGACGCCGCACTGCCCCGGAACTGAGCGTCGATCTCTGTCAGGTACTCGGTCAACTGGTGTAGCTGCGGTCTCATCGTCTCCCGAAAGCTCAGCAGTTCGCGGGTTGCCGAACGCGCCTGCGCCAGAGCGTCAGTCATCGCGGCCACCGATTGCGGCAACCCACCCAGCGCGCTGGCGGCGGTCATCGAGCCGCGAGTCAGCTTTGCGGCACCGTCGCCGAGGTTCGTCGAGGTCTGCAGCAGGCCGTCGACGGGCTGCAGCAGGCGATCGACCGTCGCGCACAGCGGGGTCGCGGGGCAATCCGGGGTCCGGGCGACGAAATCACGCAGCGGCGCCAGGTAGCCCGAAACCGTTGTGACAGATCGTTGCACGCCATCCACACCGGCCCGCATATCGGTTGCGGCCGCAGACATGTCGGCCAGCCCCGCACTGCCGCCGCGCAGTCCACTGCCGAGTTGGCTGACCGCCGCTTGGGTTTGCGCCAACGCATCGTCTAGTTCGGAAACCCGGTTCAGTCGCTCGGTCAACGAGTCCACCGCTTGGCCGAATTGGCGACCAAGCTCGCCCGCCTGATAGCTCAACGTCGCCTGCTCGGGCACCTTGCCGTCCGGACGGCTTGCGGACTGCACCGTTCGCACCCCGGGAATGCCCATGATCTGGCGGGTGATTCGTTCGACGGCGATCAGTCCTGCCGGGCTGCGCAGGTCGTGGTCGGCCTGGATCGTGACGACGTCGGGCAGCAGCGAATTGACCGCGAAGTGTCGGTCGGCGGCCGCGTAGCCACGGCTGGATTCGGTATCGGACGGTGTGGCCGCGGGCTCGTTCCAGCCCCCTCGCACACTCGCCAGCGGCAGCACCGCCAATAGCGTCAGCGACCCCGCGGTGATCAGGATCGGCCCAGGCCAGCGGGTCACCGCGGCTCCGACGCGGCGCCAACGCCTTGCCGTCGTTGACGCTCGTGGTTCGAGCAGTCGCGACTCTTTCTGTCCCACCGCCAGGCTCATCAGCGCCGGCGTCAGCGTCAACGCGGCCACCATCGTCACGAAAACCCCTATGGCGCAGGGCAGTCCGGCGCTACGGAACATGCCCACCTCGGCAAAACCCAGACATGCCAGTGCCACCGACACCGTCAATGCAGATCCGATCACCACCGGCGCGACCGCGCGGTAGGCGTCGATCAGCGCCTGCATCGGTGCGACACCGTTGCGCCGACCCTCGTGGTAGCGGCCGATGAGGAATATCGCATAGTCGGTGCCCGCACCCAGCGTCATCGCGGCCATGAGTGCCACCGAGAACAACGACACCTCAACCGTGTCCGACAAACCCAGTGCCGCAACGATCGG
>JAVROZ010000043.1:0-7458 GCA_032162485.1 Mycobacterium sp. | reverse complement strand
CGTCACGCGGCGCAGGAACGATAGGGCCACGCGTGGACTTCCAGCTGCGCGAGATACCGCTGTTGTCGCGCGTCGGCGCCGACCGTGCCGACCAACTACGCTCCGACATCGATGCGGCCGCGGCGGGTTGGGCAGACGCCGCCCTGCTTCGGGTCGACTCCCGCAACCAGGTGCTGGCCTCGAACGGCAAGGTGGTGCTCGTCTCGGCGGCGGTCCTTGGCGAGAAGCCGCCCCCTGAAGCGGTGTTCCTGGGTCGCGTCGAGAACGGCCGACACGTTTGGGCGATCCGGGGCGCGCTGCAGCCGCCCGAAGGGGACCAAGTCGAGGTACTGGACCTGCGCAGGCTCGGGCGCATCATCGACGACACCAGCAGCCAATTGTTGTCGGCGGCATTGGCATTGCTGAATTGGCATGACAGCGCCCGGTTCAGTGCTCTGGACGGCACGCCGACCAAGCCGGCGCGGGCCGGCTGGTCGCGGGTGAACCCGCTCACCGGCCACGAGGAATTCCCGCGTGTCGACCCGGCCGTGATCTGTCTGGTTCACGATGGCGGTGACCGTGCGGTGCTGGCCCGCCAGGCCACGTGGCCGCCACGGATGTTCTCGCTGCTGGCCGGTTTCGTGGAGGCCGGCGAGTCGTTCGAAGTCTGCGTCGCCCGGGAGATCCGCGAGGAAATCGGTCTCACCGTCGGTGACGTGCGCTACCTCGGTAGCCAGCCGTGGCCGTTCCCGCGCTCGTTGATGGTCGGGTTTCACGCCGTGGCCGACCCGGATGAAAAGTTTTCGTTCAACGACGGCGAGATCGCCGAGGCGGCCTGGTTTACCCGCGATGAGGTCCGTGCGGCGCTCGACGTCGGCGATTGGACCAGCGCGTCGGATTCGAAATTACTGCTGCCCGGATCGATTTCGATCGCCCGGGTGATCATCGAATCCTGGGCCGCCCGCGACTGAGGTCGGCTCGCTACTTGATGCGGTCGGTGATGTTGTCGAGGATCGTGGCGGCAATTCGCTCCGCCGGTTCTATGCCCAACACCCCGACCGACATCAACACCGAATTTTTGGCGCGGTACTGGTGACTCCACCCGGCGTCGGTGATCCGCAACGTGGAGGGATCGGGCTTATCCAGCTTGAAGTCGTAGTTCGGGTCGTGCAACGCGACGCAGGCGTCCAGCTGCGTTCCTAGCTGCTCCAGCGCGGTGCGCGCGGCGTGCGCGTCCGGGTATATCGCGACGGCCTGGCTGACCGAGTCATGCTTGGTGCGTCCGCCTGGATCGATGTCGTCAGTCACTCCGCTGTAGCCGGCGCTGCGAAATTCGGTCCAGCCGGCGGCGAAAGTGAGATCGCTGGTTCCGGCGGCCCGGCAAGGTCCCGGAGCATTGGCGTCGCCGGATGGAGGCTGGTGCAGGTCGGCGTGCTCATGGGTGGTGAGTTCTTCGTAGTTGGCGATGCGGCGCACCTCTTCGACGCTGACTATGAGCGCGTCGGCTCCCTTTACCGCGGCAGTGGTCGGCGGGGCCGACTTGTTCTGGTGCGAGCAAGCCGTCATCGCGACTATCGCGCAGCAGACGCTGAGAACCGCTCGCCCCACCAGCGCCGCTGCCATGGTCCTCATCGTAGGGCGACCGGACCCGACGGTCGGCACCAAAAACGCAGCGAGTCGTCCTTAGCCGGCGACCGCAGCCAACTTTGCTTTGACCTGGCCCGCGCTCGGGTTGGTCAGCGTCGACCCGTCGGCGAACTTCACCGTCGGGACCGTCCGATTGCCCCCGTTGACCGAGCTGACGAAATCCGCGGCCGCCGCATCGTTCTCGATGTCCACCTCGTCGTACGGAATGCCCTGGGCTTTGAGCGCTGTCTTGAGCCGGAAGCAGTAGCCACACCAGGTCGTGGAGTAAAGGGTGAGCGCAGCATTGGTCATGACTGGTTAACGTAGCCGGGCAATGAACCATTCCAAGCGCGGCCCCACCGACAACCGTGACGTTCCCGGTTTGTCGCCTCCCGCTGTAAAGATGGACGCCATGCCGGTACTGGCCGACCCCTTCATTGCGGGACTCGACGATGAGCAGCGCGAAGCCGTACTGGCTCCGCGCGGCCCGGTCTGTGTGCTTGCAGGCGCCGGAACGGGCAAGACGCGCACCATCACGCACCGCATCGCCCAACTCGTCGCCAGCGGCCATGTCGCCGCCGGGCAGGTGCTGGCGGTGACCTTCACCCAGCGCGCGGCCGGGGAGATGCGCTCCCGGCTGCGCTCGCTGGATGCCGCGGCGCAGACCGGGGCCGGTGTGGGTGCCGTGCAGGCGCTGACCTTCCACGCAGCCGCCCACCGCCAGCTGCGGTACTTCTGGCCGCGGGTGGTCGGTAACACCCGCTGGGAACTGCTGGACACCAAATTCGCCGTCGTCGCCCGCGCGGCCGGCCGGTCCCGACTCAACGTCAGCACCGACGACGTGCGCGACCTGGCCGGGGAAATCGAGTGGGCCAAGGCGTCGCTGATCAGCCCTGAGGAGTATGCGAACGCGGTGGCCGCCGTGGGCCGCGACATCCCGTTGGACGCCGAAAAAGTCGTGACCGTCTATACCGCCTACGAGGCACTCAAGGTCCGCGACGAGGCCGTCACGATGCTCGATTTCGACGACCTGTTGCTGCATACGGCCGCGGCGATCGAGAACGACGCCGCGGTGGCCGCGGAATTCCGCGATCGTTACCGCTGCTTTGTCGTCGACGAGTACCAGGACGTCACACCGCTGCAACAGCGGGTGCTGTCGGCGTGGCTGGGCGACCGTGACGACCTGACTGTCGTCGGTGACGCCAACCAGACCATCTATTCGTTCACCGGAGCCTCGCCGCGCTTCCTGCTCGACTTTTCGCGGCGGTTCCCGGACGCCACCGTGGTGCGTCTGGAACGGGACTACCGGTCCACTCCGCAGGTCGTGTCGCTGGCCAACCAGGTGATCGCCGCCGCTCGCGGCCGCGTGGCGGGCAGCAAACTGCAGTTGATCGGCCAGCGTGAGCCGGGACCGGCCCCGTCGTTCAGTGAGCATCCCGATGAGGCCACCGAGGCCGCCGCGGTCGCCTCGTCGATCACCGCGCTGATCGAATCTGGTACTGCCCCATCGCAAATCGCGATTCTGTACCGGGTCAATGCGCAATCGGAAGTCTACGAAGAAGCGTTGACCGAGGCTGGCATCGCCTACCAGGTCCGCGGTGGCGAGGGTTTCTTCAACCGCCAGGAAATCAAACAAGCGCTGCTGGCTTTGCAACGTGCAGCAGAGCGCGACGCCGAAGACGGCCCGGTCCCGGAAATGGTGCGAGCGCTGCTGGAGCCCCTCGGGCTGACCGCCGAACGGCCCGTCGGCACCCGGGCCCGCGAGCGCTGGGAGGCGCTGGCCGCGTTGGCCGATTTGGTCGACGACGAGGTGGCACAGCGTCCCGATCTGCAGCTGCCCGGCCTGGTGGCCGAGCTGCGGACGCGTGCCGACTCGCGTCACCCTCCGGTGGTGCAAGGCGTCTCGTTAGCCTCGCTGCACGCAGCCAAAGGACTCGAGTGGGACGCAGTGTTCCTGGTCGGCTTGGCCGACGGCACGCTGCCCATCTCGCACGCTCTGTCGCACGGCCCCGACAGCGAGCCGGTTGAGGAGGAACGGCGGCTGCTTTACGTCGGAATCACCAGGGCCCGAGTGCATTTGGCACTCAGCTGGGCGCTGGCCCGGTCCCAGGGCGGACGGCAGAGCCGCAAACCCTCCCGGTTCCTCAACGGCATCGCTCCCCAGAGCCGGGTCGACGCGGCACCCAGCAAATCAAAACGCAACCGGGGTCCCACGCGTTGTCGGGTTTGCAACAAGGACCTGAGCACACCGGCAGCCATCATGCTGCGGCGATGCGAAACATGTGCCGGCGACGTCGATGAGGACCTGCTGCTGAGGCTCAAAGATTGGCGCCGGGACGCGGCCAAGGAGCAGAACGTGCCGGCGTACATCGTCTTCAGCGACAACACTCTGATCGCGATCGCCGAGCTGCGGCCTGCTGACGAAGCGGCTCTGATCGCCATCCCCGGCATCGGCGCCCGCAAGCTCGAACAGTACGGACCCGACGTCCTGGAGCTTGTCAGTCGAGCCCGTTAACCCGTTGACGGGCATACCCGCAGGTCAGAAAATCGGTTGTCAGCAGCGGCTGGTACCGTTTACTCTCGAAACCGCGTTTTGCTGGCTCGCATCAGGAGCACACGAGAGGAGGGTGGCCCACGATGATCAACACGATTGAAAACACATTCGGCGTACGTGTGGCGACCCGCCATGCCGCCGCCGCGCCGGCGGCCGCGGGCAAGCACCGTGTCGCCGCCGCGACTGAAGCGTCCGTGAATCGGGGCTACGCAAAGACGTAAGAAGCCCCAGTTTCGCCAAAAGGCCACGGACCCGAAGTCACCAGGATCCGTGGCCACAGTCTTTTTCAAGGCGATTTCCCTGGTCGGGATCACTGGCAGAAGACAGCCAACCAACCAGGAAGCAGGTGAAGAGGACATGTCGGCACTGACAGTCCCTAGACGGACGCAGCCGGCCCTGCCATGTCATGCCGGCGAGCCCGACCTATGGTTTGCCGAAACCCCGACCGACCTCGAGCGCGCCAAGACGCTGTGCGCTAACTGCCCGATCCGGCGCCAGTGCCTGGCCGCGGCGTTGGAGCGGGCCGAACCGTGGGGAGTGTGGGGTGGCGAGATCTTCGAAAGAGGATCCGTGGTCAGCCGCAAGCGTCCGCGCGGGCGTCCGCGTAAGCAGGCCGCCTAACCAGATACGTTGCGCCACTGCGATTTCCGGCGTCCCGGACTTCGCAGTGGCGTTGCGCTGAAGAAAGCTAGACCACGACCGAGTCGGGCTCGTTGAAGCCGGGGATGAGTTCCTCCGTCAACGCCTTGATCGGCACACGAGCATCCAATTGGCACAGGATCGCGGTCACCGACGCGATCACCCGCATCGGGATCGCCAGCTTGGGCGGTAGATCCATCTGCCGCGCGGTCTTGATCTGTGCCACCGACCGGTCGAACTGGGTCACCGTCATCCGCTGCAACCACTTGCGGGTGTAGTGGAATTCGTCGACCTCGATGGGTTCGACGTACTGGCGCAGCATTTCGTCGATTTCGCGGACCGGAACCTGCTGGCCGCGCTGAATGAACCCGATCTTCTCCATCGTCGGCAACAACAGTTCGTAGTTCTTCTCGCGAGCCAATCGAATGGTCATCCCGAGCTCAACGGGGTAGCCCCCGGGCAGTGGAGCGACAGCGCCGAAGTCGATGACGCCCAGCCGGCCGTCCGGCATCAGCATGAAATTGCCCGGGTGGGCGTCGCCATGCAGCATTTCCAGCCGGCGGGGTGCATCGAAGGTGAGTTCAAGGAGCCGAACGCCGATGAGGTCACGCTGTTCCCGGGTGCCGTTCCGGATGATCTCGGCCATGTGGACGCCCTCGATCCACTCCTGGATGACCACCTTCGGTGCGCTGGCCACCACGTGCGGGATCAAGAAGTGGGGGTCATTCTCGTACGCCTTGGCGAACTTGCGTTGGTTGTCGGCCTCCAGCCGGTAGTCGAGTTCCATCTCGGTGCGTTCGATCAGCTCGTCGACGACGCCCTCAACGTCGGCGCCCGGTGAAAGCTGCTTTAACACGCCAACCATGCGTTGCATCGTCTTCAGGTCGGCTCGCAGCGCCTCGTCGGCGCCCGGGTACTGAATCTTGACCGCTACCTCGCGGCCGTCGGACCACACGGCCTTGTGGACCTGGCCGATGCTGGCCGAGGCGACGGGGGTGTCATCGAACGAACTGAAGCGTTCCCGCCACTTGGTGCCCAGCTGCGCGTCCAGCACCCGGTGCACCTTGGCTGCCGGCAGCGGCGGGGCGTCCTTCTGCAGCTTGGTCAGCGCCTCACGGTAGGGCTCACCAAACTGCTCGGGAATGGCGGCTTCCATCACCGACAGCGCCTGGCCGACCTTCATCGCCCCGCCCTTGAGCTCACCCAGGACGGTGAAGAGCTGGTTGGCCGCCTTCTCCATCAGCTCGGCACTGACTTCGTCTTTCGACTTGCCAGTCAGCCGCTTGCCAAAGCCCAGAGCCGCCCGCCCAGCCATGCCGACCGGCAGGCTGGCCAACTTTGCGTTGCGGGCCGCGCGGCCACGCTTGATTTCCGACACATACCCATCATCCACGACCGCCAGCTCATCGCATGCACAGATTGAGCTAGGTATCTCTTGCGCGTCGCAGGGCGACTCGGGTAACCCTTCAGCACCAGCACAGCGGATGTCTGCTCCACTGCCGCGCCACGATGGAGCTGGCCCGCAGATCGAACTCCAACGTGGCGTTCAGCGCGGAGGGCGGATCGGGATCGGCCTGTTGTCCACGCACCGCGGCGATCACCCGGTTCACCTGGCTCAGTGCCAGCGCCGCGGTCGCCAGCAGGGTGGCCCGATCCGCAACCCCGACGGTGTCGCGCAATTGGGCGGCAATCGCCGGCCACGCCGCGTCGCGGTCACGACGATGCAGATCGGCGCAACCCAGGCAGCTCGTCGCGCCGGGAATTACCAGCGGTCCGACCAGCCCGGTTCCGTCCCGAACCCGTACCAGTAGGTGCGGGACGCCGGCGTTGTGCAGGTCACGCACGATGCGCGGATCAGCCACCAGGTAGTCCGACAGCACCACCAGATCCACCGTCGCGCTGGTGACCGTCGCATGCGGCTGGCTGCTGTGCCCGATCCGCGCGCCGGAACCGCGCAGCGCCTGCACCAGCAGGTCCGACAGCGGTCCCCGGCCATGCACGCGAATCGACGCCGCCCGCCCGGTGGAGTTGGTGTTTCCGCGGGTGGCCACTCCGGCGCGGACCAGCTGGGTGACCAGGTTCGTCAGGTCGTCCTGCCCCACCAATCCGCGCTCGCTGGCCTGCCGCCACAGCTCGGGGATCGAGGTCGGTGACCGCATGGACCGCAACACGGCGGCCAACCCCGCCGCCGTCAGGGCGCCCGGCGGGCGGACCAACACGGCGCGGCGCGGATCCCAGCCCACCTGCACGACACCGTCGGGTCGCAGCAGCACCGGCATGGCCGGATCCAGCGAATACAAGCAAGCGGCGGCCCGGGCCATGAGTTCAGACTGTGCCACGCCGTGCGCCGGCGCCTGGATCAGTTATCCACAGGCGGCCCGGTCTAACGACCGGCAGCCGACGCGTCGCGCCCAGACGCCGATGCGCAGCACTATTTAGATTCGATCACCGACACCGTGTTATCGGTGTAGTTGGGGACGTAGACGGTGTGGGTGCCCGGGTCCACCGCCACCCCGCCCGGGTGCTTGCCTACGGGCACGGTGGCGGTGACGGTGCGCGTCGAGGTGTCGATCACCGACATCGTGTTGTCCCCGTAATTGGCGACGTAGACGGTGTGGCTGCCCGGGTCCAGCGACACCCCGATTGGATCCTTGCCTACG
>JAVROZ010000042.1:0-2591 GCA_032162485.1 Mycobacterium sp. | reverse complement strand
ATGCTGCCGTTCCTCGAGCAGTTCGTCATGAAGGCCCGCTATAAGGACAAGCCGGAACGATTCGTCGCGGCATCGCCGATTTCCTACGTCCATAGCGAGGCCCCGCCGTTCTTCGTGCTGCACGGTGAGAAGGACGAACTGGTTCCCAGCGGCCAGGCCCGGTCGTTCTGCACGGCGCTGCGCGACGCCGGAGCCCAAACGGTCTCTTATGCCGAGCTCGCCAACGCGCACCACGCATTCGACATCACCCCGACCGTCCGCTCCCGGTTGGCCGCCGACGCCGTCGCCGACTTCCTGGGCATCACCTACGGCCGGCGGGAAAGCTCGCTGCTGGATTCGTTGGCGCTGACGGCCTCACCGGCCAGCTGATCGCGGGGCCCCGGGGTCCACTCGGCGCGGGCATCGACCCGTGCTTGGGGTTCTCTGTGCTGAGCGCATCCTCACTTTCACCACCGCAGTAAGCGGACTAGCGTTGGGTGGGCATTCTGGTGCGCGGCCTGACAGCAGGAGGTTTGTTCAGCGGTGAGTGGCTTGACATGTCGAGTTGCCCGGCTCGCGGGGGATCGTGACCATGGCTGAGTCCGGCGATGCCGTTGGATTGTCCAACGAGCTTGGACCGGTCGATTATTTGATGCACCGCGGCGAGGCGAATCCGCGGACGCGCTCGGGGATCATGGCTTTGGAAATCCTCGACAGCACTCCGGACTGGGACCGGTTTCGGACCCGTTTCGAGAACGCCTCCCGGAAGGTGTTGCGGCTGCGGCAGAAGGTAGTCGTGCCGACGCTGCCGACGGCGTCACCGCGCTGGGTGGTCGATCCCGACTTCAACCTCGACTTCCATGTGCGTCGGGTGGGGGTTTCCGGGTCCGGCACCTTGCGCGAGGTTTTCGACCTCGCCGAGGTGATGCTGCAATCGCCGTTGGACATCTCGCGGCCGCTGTGGACGGCCACCCTGGTCGAGGGCCTGCCCGACGGCAGGGCGGCGACGCTGCTGCACCTCAGCCACGCGGTCACCGACGGTGTCGGCAGTGTCGAGATGTTCGCCGAGATCTACGACTTGGAGCGGGATCCCCCCGCCCGGCCGATGCCGCCGCAACCCGTTCCGGAGGATTTGACCTCCAACGATCTGATGCGCCAAGGCATCAACCACCTGCCCATTGCAATCATCGGCGGCGCGTTGGGCGCGCTGACCGGTGCGGTGTCGGTGGCGGGGCGAGCGGTCATGGACCCCTTGTCCACCGTGTCGGGCATCGTCAGCTATGCCGTGTCTGGCGCGCGAGTGATGAACAGGGCCGCCGAGCCGTCGCCGCTGCTGCGCCGGCGCAGTCTGACCACCCGCACCGAAGCGATCGACCTCCGGCTGTCTGACCTGCACAAAGCCGCCAAAGCCGCTGGCGGGTCGATCAACGACGCCTACCTCGCCGGCCTGTGCGGTGCTTTGCGCCGCTATCACGAGGCTCTCGGCGTGCCGATCAGTACGCTGCCGATGGCGGTCCCGGTCAACCTGCGGTCCGACGGCGATGCGGCCGGCGGTAACAATTTCACCGGGGTCAATCTGGCGGCGCCGGTCGGGACCGTCGATCCGGTTGCCCGGATCAAGAAGATCCGCTCGCAGATGACACAGCGCCGCGACGAACCCGCGATGAACATCGTGGGATCCATCGCGCCGGTGCTCAGTGTGCTGCCCACAGCGGTGCTGGAGGGCATCACCGGCTCGGTGATCGGCTCCGACGTGCAGGCCAGCAACGTCCCGGTCTATCCGGGCGACACCTTCATTGCGGGCGCAAAGGTATTGCGGCAGTATGGGATTGGCCCGCTTCCTGGTGTGGCGATGATGGTCGTGTTGATTTCCCGCGGCGGGTGGTGCACCATCACCGTGCGCTACGACAGGGCATCGGTCCGTAAGGACGAGCTGTTCGCTCAGTGTCTGCTGGAGGCTTTCGACGAGATCCTCGCGCTGGCCGGCGATCCACCGTCGCGCGCGGTAGCCGCGTCATTCGAACCCAAGCCGACAACTTCAACCTCTCGATCGGTGTCTACCTCATGAGCGCCACAAACGAAAAAGACGCCGGGAAACCGCAGCAGGCGAAGGACTTACGGTTGCCGGGTTCGGTGGCCGAGATCATGGCCAGTCCACCGGGCCCCAAGGTCGGCGCATTTTTCGACCTGGACGGAACTCTGGTGGCCGGTTTCACCGCCGTCATCCTCACCCAGGAGCGGCTGCGTCGCCGCGACATCGGGGTGGGAGAGCTGCTCAGCATGGTTCAAGGCGCGCTGAACCACAGCCTCGGGCGCCTCGAATTCGAGGACCTCATCGGCAAAGCTTCGATGGCGCTGGCCGGGCGCCTGTTGACCGACCTGGACGAGATCGGCGAACGGTTGTTCAACCAGCGGATCGAGTCCCGCATCTACCCCGAGATGCGGGAACTGGTGCGCGCTCACGTGACTCGCGGCCACACCGTGGTGCTCAGTTCGTCGGCGTTGACCATTCAGGTCAATCCGGTGGCCCGATTTCTGGGTATCAGCAACACACTCACCAACAAGTTCGAGACCAACGAAGACGGGTTGCTCACCGGTGGCGTAATCAAGCC
>JAVROZ010000041.1:0-4188 GCA_032162485.1 Mycobacterium sp. | reverse complement strand
CCAGACGCGCACCGGAGCGGTCGGCGGCGCGCATCGCCCCTTTGAGGCCGCGGTCACCGTAGGCCTGATCGACGCGCACGCCGGCGGCCCGCAACGCACCGCCCAGCACCGCCAGCCGCAGCTTGGCGGCTTCGCTGAGCGACACCCCGAACACATCGCAGCGGGTGGTCTCCCCCACGCTCTTACCCTCGGCGCGCAGTGCAAGCAACGTGCGGTCCACCCCGAGTCCAAATCCGATGCCGGACAAGTTTTGGCCGCCGAGTTGGCTCATCAGGCCGTCATAACGGCCACCGCCACCGATACCGGACTGCGCGCCCAGTCCGTCGTGGACGAACTCGAAGGTGGTCTTGGTGTAGTAATCCAGGCCGCGCACCATCCGGGGATTGATGACGTAGCGGACACCGAGCGCATCGAGATGCGACAGCACGGTGTCGAAGTTCTGCTTTGCGGCATCGGAGAGATGATCAAGCAGCACCGGCGCCTCGGCCGTCATCGCCTTCACCTCAGGCCGCTTGTCGTCGAGCACTCGCAGCGGGTTGATCTCCGCGCGCCGCCGGGTCTCCTCATCGAGATCAAGACTAAACAGGAAGTCCTGCAACAGTTCCCGGTACTGGGGACGGCAACTTTCGTCGCCCAGTGAGGTGATCTCCAACCGAAAGCCGTCTAGTCCCAGCGACCGGAATCCGGCGTCGGCTATGGCAATCACCTCGGCGTCCAGCGCCGGGTCATCGACACCGATCGCCTCGACACCCACCTGCTGCAATTGGCGATACCGGCCGGCCTGCGGACGCTCATAGCGGAAGAACGGACCGGAATAGCACAGCTTCACCGGCAACGCGCCGCGGTCCAGACCGTGCTCGATCACCGCGCGCACCACCCCGGCAGTGCCCTCGGGCCGCAGCGTCACCGAACGGTCGCCGCGGTCGGCGAAGGTGTACATCTCCTTGGACACCACATCGGTGGATTCGCCGACGCCGCGCGCGAACAATGCGGTGTCCTCGAAGATCGGCAGCTCGATGTCGCCGTAGCCAGCCAAGCGAGCCG
Organism: Mycobacterium sp.; assembly: GCA_032162485.1. Lineage (GTDB taxonomy): Bacteria > Actinomycetota > Actinomycetes > Mycobacteriales > Mycobacteriaceae > Mycobacterium. Next base: position 3,144 of record JAVROZ010000041.1, on the reverse strand, counting down.
ACCCGAGCAACCCGTCGCGCACGGCGACGAACTGCGCCGAATCCGGCGGCAGGTAATCGGGTACACCCTTGGGCCCTGACAACGGCGCGAATTCCGTCACCGGCTCAAGCCTTCGAGGAACGGGTTGAACCGGCGCTCGGCGCCGATGGTGGTGGAGCTGCCATGTCCGGGTAGTACCACGGTCTTGTCGTCAAGCACCAGTAATTTATCGACGATCGAGCGCAGCAGGTCCCGGCCGCTGCCGCCGAACAGGTCGGTGCGGCCGATCGAGCGCTCGAACAACGTGTCACCGGTGAACACCAGGTCGGCATCGTTGTCGGCCGCCTGCAGGACGCGGAAGCAGACCGACCCACGGGTGTGCCCGGGCGTGTGGTCAACGTTGACCGAGATGCCACCCAGGTCGATCTTGTCGCCGTCGCGGTCCAGCTCGACGACCTGCTTGGGCTCGCGGAAGAAGGCACCAGCGACCAGCTGAGCCATCCGCGGCCCGAGTCCGTAGATCGGGTCCTTGAGCATGAAGCGGTCCTCGGGATGGATATAAGTAGGGCAACCGAAGGTGTCGGAGACCTTCTGAGCCGACCACATGTGGTCGATGTGACCGTGGGTGATCAGCACCGCGGCCGGGGTCAGCCGGTTCTCGTCGAGGATGCGTCGCAGCTGACCCATCGCACGCTGGCCCGGGTCGACGATGATGGCGTCGGCTCCGGGCCGTTCGGCCAGCACATAGCAATTGCACTGCAGCAGGCCGGCGGGAAATGCGGTGATCAACACGGTCCCCAGTTTCCCATAGGAGCCCACCCGGCCCGCGCCACCGGACCATCATGGAAAGATATCGGCCGTGCCGACCAATCAGCAGCGACGTGAGACAGCCAAGCGCAAACTCGAGCGGCAGCTGGAGCGCCGCGCCAAGCAAGCCAAGAGGCGCCGCATCCTGTTACTTTCCAGCGCCGCTGCCGTAGCGGTCGCCGTGATTGCCGCAGTGGTCCTCCTCGTCGTTAAACATGACGACCACAAGGGCACCCCGTCGGCGTCGACCACGCCAAGCAGCTCCGCGCCCGGATCCCCGCCGGCGGGTCTGCCACCGGTGCAGCTCGGCAGCGCCGTGCCGTTGCCACCGTTCAAGGCGCCGGCCAACCTCGGCGCCAACTGTCAGTACCCGGCGTCACCCGACAAGGCCGCCAAGGAGGTCAAGCCGCCGCGCACCGGCAAGGTGCCCACCGAGCCAGCTCAGGTGAGTGCCAGCATGGTGACCAGCCAGGGCAACCTGGGCCTGATGCTGGCCAACAACGAATCACCCTGCACGGTCAACAGTTTCGCCAGCCTGACCAATCAGAAGTTCTTCAAAGACACCAAATGCCATCGGCTGACCACGTCACCGGCGCTTTCAGTGCTGCAGTGCGGGGACCCCAAGGGGGACGGCACCGGCGGTCCGGGATATCAATTCGCCAACGAATACCCCACCACTGCTTACCCGGCCAACGACCCCAAACTCAAAGAGCCCGTCATCTATCCGCGCGGCACCCTGGCCATGGCCAACGCCGGACCCGACACCAACAGCAGCCAGTTCTTCCTGGTCTACCGCGATTCGGCGCTGCCGCCCGAGTACACGGTCTTCGGCACCATCCAGGCCGACGGGCTGGCCACGCTGGACAAGATCGCTCAGGCCGGTGTGGCCGGCGGCGGTCAGGACGGACCGCCTGCGCTCGATGTGACCATCACGTCGCTGCTGCTGGACTAACCTGACTTCCCGGGGGTCGGCGGCGGCTTAGCGGGAGGAGACTCGTGGCCGAAAGCTCGTTCGGTCGGTACCAACTGCAGGGGTTGCTGGGTCGCGGCGGCATGGGTCAGGTTTACCGCGCCTACGACACCGCGACCGACCGCACCGTAGCCATCAAGTTGCTCCCGCCGCATTTGGCCGAGGATCGCGAGTTCGAACTCCGATTCCGCCGCGAGGCGCGCATCGCGGCCAGCCTCAACGACCCGCACATCGTGCCCATTCACAGTTTTGGCGAGATCGATGGACGACTCTACGTCGACATGCGACTGGTGGAGGGCCGCGACCTGGTGCGCTTCATCGCCGAAAGCGGCGGCCGGGTCAGCCCCGCCAAAACGGTCGCCATCATCGACCAGGTCGCTGCCGCGCTGGATAGCGCGCATCAGGTGGGGCTGGTACATCGCGACATCAAGCCGTCGAACATCCTGGTCGCCAATGCCCGTGACTTCGTCTACCTGATCGACTTCGGGATAGCACGCGCCACCACCGACACCGCACTCACCAACACCGGGCACACCATGGGCACGCTGGCTTATCTGGCACCCGAACGCTTCAGCGGCACAACGGATTTCCGCGCTGACGTGTATTCATTGGCCTGTGTGGTCTACGAATGCCTGACCGGAGAAAGGCCTTTCCCCGGTGACAGCTTCGAAGAGCAACTCAAGGGCCACCTTTCGACACCACCGCCGCGCCCGACGGCCCTCGCACCCGACGTCCCGGCGGCCTTCGACGCGGTGGTCGCTCGCGGAATGGCCAAGGACCCCGAAGCCAGGTACCAGACGGTCCTGGAACTTGCCGCTGCCACGCGTGCAGCATTGGGCAGTGCGGCGGGTGCCGTGGCGCTACCCCCGCCCCCGCCGCCGACCCCGCCACAAGCCACGCCCGCCCCACCGGCGCACACCGATGGACCGTTCAACGCCGAACCAAGTAGCGCGGGCAGCCGCACCGCGCTGATTCTGACTGTCGCGGGATCGGGTTTGGTGCTGCTCCTGGTGGCGGTGCTGGTCGCGTTCTAGGGAGGCGGCGCCGACCGCGCCCCGAACACCCCGCCCGTCAGCACGACGACGGCGTCGACCAGCAGCACGGCGCCCCCGACGACCGACTCGTCCGAGCCGGCGGACACGACGGAAACGTCCAGGGCGACCGATACGACGACCGAGGGACCGACAACCCCATAGCGCAGGTTAGGAAGCGGAAGTGATCCGATACACGTCGTAGACGCCTTCCACATTGCGCACCACGTTAAGTAGATGCCCGAGGTGCTTGGGGTCGCCCATTTCGAAAGTGAACCGGCTGATCGCCACCCGGTCACCGGAGGTGGTAACCGACGCCGACAGAATGTTGACCTTTTCGTCGGCCAGTACACGGGT
>JAVROZ010000040.1:0-3994 GCA_032162485.1 Mycobacterium sp. | reverse complement strand
CGCGCAGCCCGGAGTCCGTCACTGGCTGGGACCGGGTTCTCACCTCGGTATAGCCACGGCGCCACATGTCACCGCCTCGCGACGTGCGTGAGGCCACCTTCACGCTGGGCCTCGAGGGTGAAGCCACCTTCACGATCGGCGCGTGGCAAGAACGTCTAGCGGCTCAAGGAGCGGTGCGATGAGAAACGCCGCCGCGCTTGGTCTGTACATGTGAGCCCCGGGCGGGCGATACCAACCATCTAGAGGAGTAACCCAATGGCCATCAACGTCGAACCCGCAGTGATCCCCCATCTCGTCGTCGACGACGCCGCAGCAGCTATCGACTTCTACGTCGCGGCCTTCGGTGCTGAGGAAGTTGGCCGCGTACCCGGCCCAGACGGCAGGCTGATCCACGCTGCGGTGAAAATCAACGGCTTCACCGTGATGCTCAACGACGATTTTCCGGAGACGTGCAGCGGCAAATCGATGACCCCGAAGTCACTCGGCGGCACTCCGGTCACCATCCACCTCACGGTCACCGATGTCGACAATAAGTTCCAGCGGGCGGTGGACGCCGGCGCCACGGTCGTGATGGCGGTCGAGGACCAGTTCTGGGGCGACCGTTACGGCGTGCTCACCGACCCGTTCGGCCACAACTGGTCGCTGGGACAACCGGTGCGCGAGGTCAGCATGGAGGAGATCCAGTCGGCCATGTCCGCCGAAGCCAGCGGTTAGACGCGATCGCGCAGCCGCGCCAGCAGGCCGAGCACCCGGGGCCCCCTTGCTCGCCCCTGCTCCGCGGCTGCGACCGCAAGCATGTCGGCGACGTCGGTGAACTTGTTGCGCGGCCGGCCGTTCTCGCTGCCACGGGCAACCTCGGCGGCGTCGATGGCACGCCATCCCGCGGAGTCGACTGCGTCGGGCTGGCGGGTGCGCACCAAACTGGCCAGGGCTGACGGCTTAGCGACCGGGTCGGTCAGCCTGCCCGCGTTGAAATCGGCCACCAGCGCCTGCACGGTCTCAAACGAGCACGACTTGTTGGTGCCGATGAAGCCGGTCGGCCCGCGCTTGATCCAGCCCGCGACATACGCGCCCACGACCGGTTGGCCGGTCCCGGGGTCGACGACGCGGCCACCATCGTTGGGGACGACGGCTGCGGCCTCGTCGAACGGCAGATCACGAACGAGCTTGCCGCGGTAGCCAATCGACGTCAGCACCAAACCGGCCTCGAGCGGGCGTACCTCGTCGGTGCCGGTGACGGAAAACTCCACCGCAGTGGCCCGCTGATCACCCAGCACACGTCGTGGTGTCAGGTCATAGGCCAGTCGGATTCGCGGCCGCGTCGCCGGTGCCGAACCGTCACCCAGCGTGGTCAAAATTTCCAACTTGTTCTTGGTCAACGGATCCGAAACGGTGGTCAGATCCTCGAGCACCCGGCGGTGGTCGTAGGGATCGAGCACGACGTCGGAGGCACCCGTGAGGCCAATCAATTCCGGCAGGGTGAACGCCGAGTGGGCGGGTCCGCGGCGTGCGGCGATTACGACCTCACGCACCGCCGACTTGCGCAACACCTTGAGCGCGTGGTCGGCGATGTCGGTGTCAGCAAGGTCATCCGGATCGGTGGTCAGGACGCGCGCAACATCGAGCGCGACGTTGCCGTTGCCGATGATCACGACACGCTCGTGACTGAGATCGACTGGTAGGTCAACAAAGTCGGGATGCCCGTTGATCCACGCGACCAACTCGGTGGCCGTAGCCGTGCCCGGCAAGCCCATCCCATCGACCTCAAGTCGACGGTCATTGGGCGCGCCGACCGCGTACAGCACGGCATGGTGGTGGGCCAATAGCTCGGCGTGAGTCAGGTGCTTGCCGACCTCGACGTTGAGATAGAACTTAAAGCGGCGATGACCGACCACCCGATCGAACAGTTGGGTGACCTTCTTGGTGTGCTGATGATCGGGGGCCACCCCCGCGCGCACCAGACCATAGGGGGTAGGCAGCTTCTCAAAAACATTGACCCGCACGCCATGCTGGACCAACAGTTCGTCGGCGGCATACATCGCGGCCGGTCCCGAGCCGACGATCGCCACCGTCAGCGGGTGGTGATGTGCCCGCACCTGCGGGGCCGGGATCACCGGAGCCAGCTTCGAGGTCGGCGGCAACTTCACATCGGCGGGACGTTCCGGGTAGAACGACGCGTTGATCTCCACGAACGGCAGCTGTTTGAAGTCCAGCCTCGTGTCCGGGGCGATTGCGCCGACCGGGCAGGCACTGACGCAGGCACCGCAGTCCACGCAGGCCACCGGGTCGATGTAGAGCATCTCCGACGTCGCGAATCCCGGCTCGTCCGGCGACGGGTGGATGCAATTGACGGGACACGCGAAGACGCAGGATCCGTCATTACAGCACGACTGCGTAATCACGTGCGGCATAGAAAAATAACCCCTAACGGCCCGTCGAGGGCCGGGTAGTTGCGTTACGCCGCCGGCACGGGGGCCAAGTGCTGGCGTTGCGGCTCACTGCGGTAGCGCGATGGCTTGCCGTTGATCCTGCAAATCCGCCACATCAGCCGGGCAGAACGGTTTTCCATCAGCCCGGTGTCATCGGCCAGCATGCGGACGTCGGAGAACATGTCGCGCAACCACTTTCGTGACTCCGGTGACCGGAAAAACAATTCCTTCTTCACCGAACGCGGGATGTCGAACTCTCGCCAGAAGGCCCTCGGCGGGATCAGGATCGCGTTGCACAACGTGCGCATGGTCAGCGGGAAGTAGAGCGAGACCCAGAACCGCTGCCAGCGGGTCAGCTCAGGTATCCGCCTGCGCAGGAACTCGTGAGCAAACGAGATGTGCCGAGCTTCTTCGGCCACGTGAATGGCCATCACCCGCTCCATGATGGGATGCAGCGACTTCCCCTCGCGCAGAACATTTTTCTGCGTGTGGTCGATCGGCTCTTCGCCTGCGAGCACCCCGATGAAGAATGCCACCGGCAGCGGGCCCGCCACCAACGGAACCACAGGCGAAATCCAGCGCAGCATCCGCGGCATGCCTGGAACGTCGGCGCCGACGCGGTTCACCATTTCCTGGAACATCATCGTGTGGTTGCACTCTTCGACCGATTCGTGCAGGCAGTACCGATATTCGGGCGACCCGTTGGGCACCCAGAAGGTGTAGTTCATCAGTCCGCGAATCAAGATCGACTCGAAATGCAGCCCCACCTTGGCGACATTCGCCTGGCGCCACATCCCGATCTTGATCTTCGTTTCGTCCGACTGCGCCTGATACCACGGGTGGCGACCCAGCGGGTCAGTCGCCGGGAGTATCCACCGGGGATCGTTGTCGGTGACAGCGAACTCCGGCGACTCCCAATCAATGTCGGTGTAAGGGTTGAAGTTTCGCCGCACAGACCCCTCGGACAGGGTGGCGAGCATCTCCACGTACTCGGCGTCGTCCCGCACTTCCATGTTGCGGCGCCAGCGTTTAACCGTGCGCGTCCTGGCCATGCAAAGCCTCCTCGGTGAGGTTGAATTGGACGTGTAATAAATACGGTACCGGCGGTACTGGGAATTATCTAGACCCGTGCCAGGCACTGTGGCCCAGGCCGCACATGAGTAGAAGTGTGGGCCAGATCACACTTCTGGCCCGTCCAGCCAGCACGCAGCGTCGCTTACTACCCTGATGACCATGGCTGACCAGCTCACAACTTCCCTGGAGATTCCCGCCGACCTCAAACCGCGCGACGGCCGCTTCGGCTGCGGCCCCTCGAAGGTGCGCCCGGAGCAATTGCAGGCGCTGACCACTACCGCGGCGGCGTTGTTCGGCACTTCCCACCGGCAGGCGCCGGTCAAGAACCTGGTGGGCCGGGTGCGTTCCGGGATTTCCGACCTCTTCTCGGCTCCCGACGGCTACGAGGTCGTCCTGGGCAACGGCGGCGCGACGGCGTTCTGGGATGCCGCCGCGTTCGGATTGATCGACAAACGATCGCTGCACTTGACCTTCGGCGAATTCAGCACGAA
>JAVROZ010000039.1:0-2843 GCA_032162485.1 Mycobacterium sp. | reverse complement strand
ATGACGGCCAAGATCCCCAAAGACGAGTTCCTGCACTACGCGTTCGACGGTGAAACCGCGGACTTGGACGATGCGTTAGATCACATTCGGCGCCGCGCCCGCGCTTGACCGGACCTGAGGCTCGTTGTTGACGACGGCGACCCCCTGACCTATCCGCGGTGGCGACCCGCCACGATCGAACCCGGACGGGTAGTGCGCCATGCGCTGGATGACGGCAGCTGGGACGGTTGTCTCAGGGCCGTCGTCGGGCTGGCCGGCGACCAGTTGGATATTCGCCGAAAGCCCTGGCAGGTCCACGTTTTCACGCCCGTGCACGGCATCCCGGGTGTCGGCGGCACCGGCACTGTCGTGGTGCTGCAGGCCGCACATGCGTTCGCCGATGGTGCTCGGGGGTCAGCGCTGGCCGCCTGGCTCTTAGGTCGCGAGGTACCGGTGGCCCCGGTGCGGCCGCCGGTGGGTTTCCTGCCATGGCGGGCCGTGGCCGCCACCCGCGCCCACCGTAGGTTCATCGGCGACACACGCGCGGGGCTGCTGGCGCCGGGGCTGGGAACACGGCCGCTGCTGGAAACCAATGCGCGACCCGAAGGCGCGCGCACAATCCGCACGCTGGTGCGGCAACGCTCGCACCTACCGGGGCCTACCGTGACCGTCGGGGTGTTGGCCGCGATATCAAAAGCGTTGTCCGACCTAATTGACGATTGTCCCGCTTCCTTGGCGGCTGAAGTGCCCATGGCCAAACCCGGCGCGCCGCTTGCGTACAACCACTTCGGAAATGTCGTCATCGGCCTCTACCCCGAACTCCGGCACCAGGATCGCCTACAGCGGATCGCCAAAGATCTGGCCAATGGTCGCCGTCGCTTCGAGCATCCGGCCACCCGCGCGTCCGACCGGGCTTTCGCCGCGGTGCCCGCTGCGCTGTTGCGTTGGGGGGTGGGAAAATTCGACGCAAGCGTCCGGCCGGAGGAAGTGTCCGGCAACACGGTGGTGTCGAGTGTCAACCGCGGTGCGGCCGACCTGAGTTTCGGCGCCGCGCCGGTGGTGCTCACGGCCGGATATCCGGGCTTGTCGACTGTGATGGGTTTGACTCACGGCGTCCACGGCATCGGCGACAATATCGCTGTCAGCGTGCATGCGGCGGAGTCGGCCGTGCCCGATGTCGACGCCTATCTACGGCTGCTTGATGCGGCGCTGTAGTTCGGCGTTCGTGACGAAAACTACTGCGCATCTCCGGATCTGGCCGCTTGTTCTCGGGTCAGTCCGACCGCCAGGATCAGTTCCTCGTGCAGCTCGAACCACACCGTGTGGTAGGAGTCGATGAGTGGCCTTGTGAGCCAAGAGATCTCACCGGAGTTGACCCTGTCCAGTGCCGCGCCCAACTTCGCCGGGTAGCTGCTGAGCCGCGGCAGCTGCGCCGTGACCGTGGCAACGATTGATATCACCCGTTGGTGTACGCCATCGAGACGGGCGAGCACCGCAGCGTCGTAATCGGCGTCTTCGTGGTTGTTGGGCTGACCGTCTTTGAGCTGCCAAGCGGTGACCAGGGCTTTGAATTCGGTATTTATTGACCGGAACTCGTCGTAGGCGGCGGCTAAAGTGGCGGGATCGGCGTCCCGGCGTTCGGCCGCGAGTAGCTCGGCAAGCTTGGCGCGGCCTTCTGGGGTGATCCGCAGGGTAGGGCCCGCGACGAGCAGTCCGTCGGCGGCGAGCCGGCCGACCGTCTCGGCGACCTCGGTGTCGTCGGCGCGCAGGGTCTTGGCAAGGTCGGCGGGGGTGACCCGACCCTTCATCCGGACAGCCTGCAGTACGGACAGTTCGGTCATGTGCGGCCGTGCACTCGGATCGCGTTGAGCATGGTGATCAGTGGAGTTGCCGACACGACGTCGGTTTGTCCTGCGGCCATGGCCGCCTTGAGCGCTTCGTCCGAAGGGTCGTCCAGCAGGGGATAGTCGCCGCTTGCGTGGGCACGCAGCGGGCTCAGTTGCAGCGCGATCTCGGCCACCTCACGTAGCTCCGGCGTATCGTCCTCCGACCACGCCGTCAGCGTCAGAATGCCTTGGCGCACTTCGCCTTCATAGCCGTCGACAGTGACCTTCTTGCCGACCAGCGCCGCCGCGACCCCGTGGCCGCAGCCCACTACGGCGACCCTGCCGAGTTCGCGGCTGACCACCGCCGCATGGCTGGCCGCCCCCCCGACCTCGGTGACTATGCCTTGAGCGGACAGCATGCCCAGAACGTCTTCGGGTCTGGTGTGGTCGCGCACCAGGATGACCCGTTCACCCCGGTCCACGGCATCGAGCGCCGCGTCCACCTCGGTGTACGCCGTGCCCGTAACCACACCCGGGCAGGCGGGCAGTCCCTTAGCCAAAAGCGGTGCAGCCAAACGTGTTTCCGGCTGAAGCGCAGGTTGCAGCAATGCCTCAACGTCGGCCGGTGTCAGCCGACGCAGCGTCTCGGCATCGTCGATAAGTCCTTCGTGACGCAGCTGCAGCGCCAGTCTCACTGCGGCCTGCGCCGACCGCTCAGCGCCCCGGGTCTGCAGTAGCCACAATCTGCCGTCTTCGACGGTGAACTCGATCTCCTGGACATCAGCGTTGAGGCGCTCAAGATGGCGCGCAGCAACCATCAACTCGTCGAAGACATCCGGTTGCTCATCGCGCAGGGCGGTGATCGGTTCGACATCGACGAGCCCCGACACCACATCGTCGCCCTGACCGCCGGGCAGCCATTCGCCGAACGGTTCGTTGGCGCCGGTGATCGGGTTGCGCGACGACAGCACCCCGGCGCCGGACTTCGCGGACAAGTTGCCGAACACCATCGACTGCACCACCACCGCGGTGCCGCGG
>JAVROZ010000038.1:0-2873 GCA_032162485.1 Mycobacterium sp. | reverse complement strand
ACGCCCAGGACTGGTCGTCGACCTGGGCGAACGTCAACGTTCCGCGTTCGTCGACGATCGCAGGCAGCGTCGGATACCTGCGGCCACCCAGGATCGTCATCGTGGCCTGCGGGCCGTAGGCGTGCGTGAGTTTGGCGGCCTGAATCGTCGAATTCAGGTCCCTCAGGTCGATGATGCCGGTATCGGTGAGCCGCTTGACCGCGCGGCCCGACTCGGTGATTTGCTGCAGCTTCTGCCGAATGCCGCTCAGTGCATTGGCCATAGGGCCCCCTCGACGACGATGTGCGAGAACGGTAGCAGTCGCCTCGAACCGTCGAACCGAACGGCGGAGGTGTCAAAACCCGGCATCCGGGTATCTTTGCGGACGTATGACTACAGCACGAACACAACCGGACCAGCGCGAACTCGACGGCATTCGGCGGATCGTCGATGCCATTTCCGAGGCGTTTGCGGCCAAGATCGTCGGGCAACGCGACCTACAAGAGTCGCTGTTGATCGGTCTGCTCGCGGGCGGCCATGTTCTGCTCGAAAGCGTGCCGGGTCTGGCCAAGACCACCGCCGCCAAGGTGATAGCGGAGTCGGTTGACGGCCGCTTCCAACGCATCCAGTGCACGCCTGACCTGCTGCCCAGCGACATCATCGGCACCCAGATCTATGACTCGGCAACTAACTCTTTTGTCACCCAACTCGGTCCGGTGCACGCCAACATCGTGCTCCTCGACGAGATCAACCGGTCAAGCGCGAAGACCCAGAGCGCCATGCTCGAGGCCATGGAGGAGCGGCAGACCACGATTGCCGGGCAAGTGCACCGGCTTGCCGAACCTTTTCTGGTCATCGCCACCCAGAACCCCGTCGACCAGGAAGGCACCTATCCGCTGTCGGAGGCGCAGACCGACCGCTTCCTGCTCAAGGAGGTCGTGCGCTACCCCTCCCCGGAGGAGGAGGTGGAAGTGATGTCGCGGATCGACGCAGGCATCTACGACAAGGGCCGGCGGGCCAAGGCCGCGGTCAGCCTTAACGACGTGCTGCGCCTTCAGGATGTAGTGCGTCACGTGTACATGGACCGGGCGTTGATGCTCTACGCCAGCCAACTGGTCGACGCGACCCGCCATCCCGCGCAAGCATTGCCCAAGCAGATGGCGCGCCTGGTCGAATACGGTGCCAGCCCACGCGCCACGATCGCGTTCTGCAAGGCGGCACGGGCGCGCGCGGTGCTGTCCGGTCGGGCGCACGTGCTGCCCGAGGACATCGCGAAGCTGGCGCACCGGGTGCTGCGACACCGGCTCATCCTCGGATTCGAAGCGGCCAGCGCCAACGTCACCCCCGAGACCGTGATTGACGCCGCGATGCGGGTCATCAGGGTCCCCTGAGGTGCCAGACGGTCACCGTGGGCAAGCACCTCAACCGGGCGAAAACGCACTTCGGCACCGACACCCGCGGTCTGCTCGAAGGCGGTCGGTATGCGCTGTTGCACACGCGCAGCATGGAATTCGACGACCTACGCGCGTATGTTCCCGGCGACGACGTGCGCGATATCGACTGGAAGGCCTCAGCGCGTTCGGGCAGCGTGCTCATCAAACGGTTCGTCTCGGAGAAGCACCATAAGATCCTGCTCGTCGCCGACGCCGGTCGTAACATGTCGGCGCTGGCCCCCAGCGGGGAATACAAGCGCGATGTGGCCGCGCACATCATGGGTGCAGTGGGGTTGATCGGCCTACGACGGTCGGACCAGATCGGCATGGTCTACGGTGACCGCCGCGGCTCGGTGAACATCCCCCAGCGGCGCGGCGAGCCGCACATCGAGGGACTGTTGCACCGCTGGTACCAGCACACCATGACCGATCCCGGCGCCAGCAACGTCACCGCCCAACTCGACTACGTCGCAACGCATTACCGACACACCATGCTGATCATCGTGGTGTCCGACGAACCCGAGGTCGGCCGGCACGGGGAAGACCCGCTCAGCCAAGTGCTGGTCAGGCTGGGCGCGCGGCACGACATCATGTGGGCGATGGTGTCGGACATGCCTGCGGTGGGTCCCGACAACACCGACGGGTTCGACGTCGCCACCGGCCGTTTCGTCCTGAACGGAGCCGACCTCGGCCCACGTATCGTCACCGCTTACCGCCGCGCCGAGCGGGTCCGTCGCGACCGCCTGAGAGCGTTCCTGACCGCTCATGCCGTCTCCCACGCGACCATCGCCGGCAGCGACGACATCCGGCGCCAACTCGTCGGCCTGACCGAGGCGAGCGCCCGTGCCGGATGATTTGCTGCGCCATGTGATTGGGCCGCAAGCCTATTCATCGTGGTGGCTTTGGTTGGGCCTGGTGCTCATCGTTTCCGTCATCGGTTGGTACGCAGGAATTTTCGTGTGGACGCAACCGTCGCACCGGTTGCGGCGGATCCCCGTCGTGCGTCGACTGCACGGCCGGCTGATTCGCAACCGGTTCGCCCGCCGGGTGCGGAGCATCGCCGACGAGCACGGTGCCGGTCGGATGTCGGCTCCGGTGGCGTGCGCGGCGATCAGCCGGACGGTGCGCAGTTTTCTGCACCAGTCGACCGGTGCGCGCGCCCAGTATCTGCATGTCGAAGCGATGGCCGACGCGGAGTTAGCCGCCGCCGCGCCGCTGCTGACCCGACTCGGCGACGCGCAGTTCAACCCTGCGGCGACGGTTAGCGAGGCCTGGGTGGCAGATGTGAGTGCTCGGGCGCAGGAGTTGATTCGCTCGTGGACCTGAAATGGTGGCCGGTTGCGGCCATCGGATCGGCCTGCTTGGTCGCCGTCGTGGTGCTTGCAGCGCTGCTACCCATGACCGCTGCCCGTGAACGGCTACGCCCACTGGCCAACGTCGCACGACTGACGCGGTTGCCCG
>JAVROZ010000037.1:0-10809 GCA_032162485.1 Mycobacterium sp. | reverse complement strand
ACCGTCTGCGCCGCAGCGACCGCCACCAGCAGCGCGGTCGGATCCGCCATGCCGATGTCTTCACTGGCCAGGATCACCAGCCGACGCGCGATGAATCGCGGGTCCTCCCCCGCGACCAGCATGCGGGCCAGATAATGCAGCGACGCGTCCACATCGGAGCCGCGCATCGATTTGATGAAGGCGCTCACGACGTCGTAGTGCTGGTCGCCATCCCGGTCGTAGCGCACCGCGGCTCTGTCTAAAGTTTTCTCGATGATTTCAACGGTGACGGTGTCGGCATCCCCTTGAACGGATTCTGCGGCCACCTCGAGTGCGGTCAAAGCGCGCCGGGCATCGCCGGCCGCCAACTGCACCAGCAGGTCGACGGCATCGGGCGCCACTGTGACCCGGCCACCCAGTCCGCGCGGGTCCTCGATCGCCCGCTGCACCACCACCCGGATGTCGTCGGCAGTCAGTGGCCGCAACTGCAGGATCAAGGACCGCGACAGCAACGGCGCCACGACAGAAAACGACGGATTCTCGGTGGTGGCCGCGACCAGCAGCACCACCCGGTTCTCCACCGCGGCCAGCAGCGCATCCTGCTGTGTCTTGGAAAACCGGTGTACCTCGTCGATGAACAGCACGGTCTGCTCGCCGGATAGGACGCCGAGACGCGCCTTTTCTATTACGGCGCGAACATCTTTGACACCGGCGGACAAAGCCGACAGCGCCTCGAACCGACGTCCGGTGGCCTGGGAGACCAACGCCGCGAGCGTCGTCTTGCCGCTACCCGGCGGCCCGTACAAGATGGCCGACGCGACACCCGACCCCTCCACCAGGCGACGCAACGGCGACCCGGCTGCCAGCAAGTGCTCCTGTCCGACGACCTCGTCCAGCGACGCCGGCCGCATCCGCACCGCCAGCGGCGCCCCAGCACCCGAAACGCTCAAGCCGCCATCGGTCGTTTCCGGCGCACCGGGCAAGTCGAACAGACCGTCGGACACGACTTCAGGCATATCACGCAGTGCCGACAGACGGGTTCCCCGGACGCGGATCACCAGCACACGCGCCGCCAGAAGCCCACAATGCGCGCGTCCGCGGCCCACATTTGCTAAGTTCCGGGTGGCTACGCCCCGATGGACAGGGGCGAACTACGAGGCAACTAGGACAGCGATGAGCCAGCCGCCAGAATATCCGGGCCCCGCCGACCCTCAGGGCGGCAATCCTCCCGGCTACCCGCCCCCGGGTCGCCACAGCGCGTCCCCGCCACCCAGCTACAGCCCGCCGCCCAACTACGGCGCGCCACCACCTCCGCCCCCCAGCTACAGCCCACCGCCCGACTATGGCCAGTCGCAGGGCCAGTCGCAGGGCCAGCCGCAGGGCCAGCACGACTGGGGCCAGCCGCAGGGCCAACCCGAGTACGGCCAACCGCAGGGCCAGCCGGGTGGCTACTCGGCGCCCGGCTACAGCAATTCGCCTCCCCCGCCACCGCCCGGCTACGGCGCGCCAGGTGCGCCGCCACCGGGTTACCCGGCTTCGGGCTACGGAGGTGGACCGACGGGCGCGCCGTTCAGTGTCGGTGAGGCCTTCAGTTGGGCGTGGGGCAAGTTCACCAGCAACATTGCGGCATTCGCCGTGCCAACTCTGATCTATTTCTTGGCACTGGGCGCCGCGATCGGAATTCCGTTCGGGATCGCCATCGCTACGTCGGAGACCACGACCAGCACCTACGACTACGGCAACGGCTACGCATACCAAGCGTCGACCTCGAGCTACTCGCTGATCAGCTACATCGTGCTGACCATCGGCTATATTCTGGCGTTCTTCATAGGTATGTACATGCAGGCCGGACTCATCAGCGCCGCCCTTGACGTTGCCGATGGCAAGCCGGTGAGCATCGGAACGTTCTTCAAGCCCCGCAATGTCGGTGGGATGTTACTCACGGCACTGCTGCTGGGCATCGCTGCGGTGGTCGTGGCCTGCACCTTCGTCGGCCCACTGATCCTGACCTTCTTCGCTCAGTTCGCCTTCGCGTTCGTCATCGACAAACGACTGTCGCCGATTGACTCGATCAAGGCCAGTATCGCGACGGTCAGGGGCCAGATCGGCAACAGCGCGTTGTCCTGGCTGGTGCAGTACGCGGTGGTACTTGTCGGTGAACTCGCGTGCGGCGTGGGCCTGATCGCCGCTCTGCCGGTCGCGGCGCTGATCCAGGTCTACACGTACCGCAAGCTGACTGGTGGCCAGGTGGTCGAGAACCAGCAGCAGCCCGGATACCCGGCTGGCCCGCCCCCGGGGCAGTACCCGGGACAGCAGTACGCCTAACCTCGGGCGCCTCCAGCTGTAAAGTCACGGAAACAGGCCATTCACACCGGGTGGCCTGATAAGCGAATGACCGCCGCCCGCAACGCAAGCCAGAATTGGCGCGCGCTGCGGGCGGCTGTCTCTTGTGATGGGATCAGCGGTTATGAGCATCAAAGTTGCACTGGAGCACCGCACCAGTTACACCTTTGACAAGCTGGTCCAGGTGTATCCGCACGTCGTGCGGTTGCGGCCAGCCCCCCATTCCCGCACCACGATCGAGGCCTATTCGCTGCGGATAGACCCCGGCGAGCACTTCATCAACTGGCAACAGGACGCGCTGGGCAACTTTCTGGCGCGGCTGGTGTTTCCG
This sequence comes from Mycobacterium sp., assembly GCA_032162485.1. Classification (GTDB taxonomy): domain Bacteria; phylum Actinomycetota; class Actinomycetes; order Mycobacteriales; family Mycobacteriaceae; genus Mycobacterium. Next base: position 8,156 of record JAVROZ010000037.1, on the reverse strand, counting down.
AAACCCACCAGGCAGCTGACCATCACCGTCGGACTCATTGCCGACCTCAAGGTGATCAACCCATTCGACTTCTTCATCGAAGATTGGGCCGAGACGTGGGCCCCTTCCAGCGGACAGCAGGGCTGGTCCTACCCCAAGTCGCTGGCCGACGATCTCAAACCGTTCATGCGGCCCGTTGATGAGAATGGTGAGGACTCCGGTCCCGGCGACCTCGTGCAGGCGTGGGTGGCGAACTTCTCGGTACCCCCAGGCACTCGCACCATCGACTTCCTCGTCGCGCTCAACCGCGCGATCAACGTCGACGTCACCTACAGCCTGCGGATGGAGCCCGGCGTCCAGACACCGGATTTCACTCTGCGCACCGGCGTCGGTTCATGTCGGGATTCGGCGTGGCTGCTGGTGTCGATCCTGCGCCAGCTGGGGCTGGCCGCCCGCTTCGTATCGGGCTACCTGGTGCAGCTGGCCTCCGACGTGGTGGCACTCGATGGGCCGTCCGGGCCCGTCGCCGACTTCACCGACCTGCACGCGTGGACGGAGGTGTACATCCCGGGTGCGGGCTGGATCGGTCTGGACCCGACGTCCGGGCTGTTCGCCGGTGAAGGCCATATTCCGCTTGCGGCCACACCGCACCCGATGTCAGCGGCACCCATCACCGGCAGCACTGATCCCTGCAGTTCGGTGCTGGAGTTCTCCAACAGCGTCACCCGCGTCCACGAAGACCCGCGGGTCACGTTGCCCTACACCGACGAGGCGTGGCAGACGATCCGCGCAGTCGGCCAGTACGTCGACGAGCGACTGGCGGCCGGCGACGTCCGGCTGACGGTCGGTGGCGAGCCCACGTTCGTATCGGTGGACAACCAGGTAGACCCGGAATGGCGCACCGCCGCCGACGGCCCACACAAGCGCGTGCTGGCGTCGGAGCTGGCCGCCCGGCTGAAGGCGCAGTGGGCACCGCAGGGCCTGGTTCAGCGCAACCAGGGCAAGTGGTATCCCGGCGAACCGTTGCCGCGCTGGCAGATCGGGCTGCATTGGCGTACCGACGGGCGTCCGCTGTGGAGCAACGAGGCGCTGCTGGCTGACCCGTGGCTCCCGGAGGCTGATCAGCCGGCCCCGGTCGAGAACGAAGCCGCGCACGAGGTGCTGGCGGGCGTCGCCGAGAGTCTGGGGCTGCCGTTGTCGCAGGTGCGCCCGGCTTTCGAGGACCCGCTGACCCGCCTGGTCGCCGCAGTACGGTTGCCGGCGGGCGACGCAGTGGATCCAGACGACGACCTGACCCCTGAAACCGGCGAAGACACCCGCGCCGCGCTGGTGGCGCGCCTCGATGAGACCGTCTCGACCCCGTCGGCTTTCGTGCTGCCCGTGCACCGTCGCGAGGACGGCAGCGGCTGGGCGAGCGCCAACTGGCGGCTGCGCCGCGGCCGTCTGGTGCTGACGGAGGGTGATTCGCCGGCGGGTCTGCGGCTACCGCTGGATTCGATCAGCTGGAGCCCGCCACCGGCGTCATACGAAGTGGACCCGGTGACCATCGGGCATGCGCTGCCGCCGGAGCCCGTGGTAGCGGGCGACGTTGCCGTGCTGGTGGACCCGGAGGACGCGCCGACGACTGCGTTGGTCGCCCAGGTGCGCGACGGGCTGCTGTACATCTTCCTGCCGCCCACTGTGGCGTTGGAAGACTTCATCGATCTGATCGCCCGAATCGAGGCAGCGGCGGCAAAGGTGGATTGCCCGGTCGTCATCGAGGGCTACGGACCACCGCCGGACCCACGGCTGACCACGACGACGATCACCCCCGACCCCGGTGTCATCGAGGTCAACGTGGCGCCGACCGCGAGTTTCGACGAGCAACGCCGGCAGTTGGAGACGCTGTACGAGCAAGCCCGATTGACGCGTCTGTCTACCGAGTCGTTCGACATCGACGGCACCCACGGCGGCACCGGCGGCGGTAACCACATCACGCTCGGGGGCGTCACCCCGGCCGACTCCCCGATGCTGCGCCGCGCCGACCTGCTGGTCTCGCTGCTGACCTACTGGCAGCGGCACCCGGCATTGTCGTATCTGTTCGCCGGGCGATTCATCGGCACCACATCGCAGGCGCCCCGGGTCGACGAGGGCCGCTCCGAGGCGCTGTACGAGCTCGAGATCGCGTTCGCCGAGATCACCCGACTCTCGGCCGGGGGTGGGGCCAAACCGTGGGTGACCGACCGCGCCTTAAGGCACCTGCTCACCGACATCACCGGCAACACCCATCGCGCCGAGTTCTGCATCGACAAGCTCTACAGCCCCGAAGGCGCACGCGGCAGGCTCGGCCTGCTGGAACTGCGCGGGTTCGAGATGCCGCCGCATGTGCGGATGGCGATGGTGCAGTCGCTGCTGGTGCGCTCCCTGGTGGCATGGTTCTGGGAAGAACCGCTGCGGGCTCCGTTGATCCGGCATGGTGCCAACCTGCATGGGCGATACCTGTTGCCGCACTTCCTGATTCAGGATATCGCCGACGTGGCAGCGGACCTGCGCGCACACGGCATCGCGTTCGAGACCAGCTGGCTGGACCCGTTCACAGAATTCCGGTTCCCGCGGATCGGCACCGCCTTGTTCGACGGGGTGGAGATCGAATTGCGCGGGGCCATCGAGCCGTGGAACACCCTCGGCGAGGAATCCACCGGTACCGGCACTGCCCGCTACGTCGACTCGTCGGTCGAACGCGTCCAGGTCCGCATCATCGGCGCCGACCGCCACCGCTATGCGGTGACATGCAATGGCTACCCGGTTCCGCTGCTGGCCACCGACAACCCCGACATCCACGTCGGCGGTGTGCGGTTCAGGGCATGGCAACCGCCCAGCGCCTTGCATCCGACCATCTCGACGGATGTCCCGTTGCAGTTCGAGCTCATCGACCTGACCACCGGAACCTCGCGCGGTGGTTGCACCTACCACGTCGCCCATCCCGGCGGACGCTCCTACGACGAGCCGCCCGTCAACGCCGTGGAGGCCGAGTCGCGCCGGGCCCGCCGCTTCGAAGCGAGCGGCTTCACCCCGGGCAAACTCGACCTCGCCGACATCCGCGAGAAGCAGGCCCGATTCCTAACCGATATCGGCGCGCCGGGCATTCTCGATCTGCGACGCGTGCGTACCGTTCAGCAGTAGTGGCGTTCGGGAACGCACAGGATTGGCACTTTGATGGCACTGAGCACGAGCCGATGGCACTGAGCACGAGCGGATCGCCGACGGTCGCCGTTCCGGTCGGAGACCGGTATGACATCGACCGCCTGGTGGCCGGATACCGCACCGCGCGCGCCCAGGAAGCCCTGTTCGACCTGCGCGACGGGCCCGGCGGCGGCTACGACGAACTCGTCGACTCGCGCGGCAATGTACGTCCGGGCTGGACGGAGCTTGCCGATGCGATCTCCGAGCGCGGCAGGGCGGGACTGGACCGACTGCGCTCGTTCGTACACAGCCTGGTCGACCACGACGGCATCACCTACACCGGCATCTCGGAGAGTCAAGCCCGCGAGGTGCCCGCCGGGGGCCACCCCCCGGATCCTCGCCCCTGGAGCTTGGACACGCTGCCTTTGGTGGTTTCGGCCGCTGACTGGGATGTGCTGGAAGCCGGGCTGGTCCAGCGTTCCCGACTGCTCGACGCGGTACTGGCGGACCTATACGGACCCCGCAGCCTGCTGACCGAGGGGCTGCTGCCGGCGCAGTTGGTGTTCGCCAATCCCGGATATGTGCGGCCCGCCAACGGAATCAAGGTTCCCGGCCATCACCAGTTGTTCATGCACGGGTGTGACCTCAGCCGGGTGCCGGACGGCAGTTTCCAAGTGAACGCCGACTGGACGCAGGCACCGTCGGGCGCCGGTTACGCGCTGGCCGACCGGCGGGTGCTGGCGCATGCGATTCCCGACCTCTACGAACAGATCGCGCCACGCCCGACGACACCCTTCGCGCAGGCCTTGCGGCTGGGCCTGATGGACGCCGCCCCCGACGTGGTGCAGGACCCGATGGTGGTGGTGCTCAGCCCCGGCATCTACTCAGAGACGGCATTCGACCAGGCGTATCTGGCTACGGTGCTGGGCTTTCCACTGGTGGAGAGCGCCGATCTGGTGGTGCGTGACGGCAAGTTGTGGATGCGTTCGCTGGGCACCTTGAAACAAGTCGACGTGGTGTTGCGCCGCGTCGATGCGCTCTTCGCCGACCCGTTGGATCTTCGCGCTGACTCACGACTCGGCGTAGTCGGACTGGTGGAGGCAGTGCGCCGCGGAACGGTGACGGTGGTGAACACGGTCGGCAGCGGCATCCTGGAAAGCCCTGGGCTGCTTCGATTCCTGCCGGATCTGGCCGAGCGCATGCTCGGCGAGGAGCCGCTGCTGCACACCGCGCCCGTGTACTGGGGCGGCTACGCCAGTGAACTCTCGCACCTGTTGGCGCGGCTGTCATCGCTGTTGATCAAACCCGTCGATGGCGGGGAAACCCTTGTCGGACCGACGCTTTCGTCAGCGCAGCTGACCGAACTCGCGGCGCGGATCGAGACCACGCCGTGGCGGTGGGTCGGCCAAGAGCTGCCTACGTTCTCCTCGGCGCCGACCGACCACGCCGGAGTGTTGTCGTCGGCCGGAGTGGGCATGCGGTTGTTCACCGTCGCTCAACGCGGCGGCTATGCCCCGATGATCGGTGGCCTAGGCTACGTGCTGGCGCCCGCGCCAGACGCCTATACATTGAAAACCGTTGCAGCTAAGGATATTTGGGTGAGCCCGACGGAGCGCGCCATCGCCGAGGCGGTGACTTCACCTATTTCGGACCTATCGGCCCGCGAGTCGGCGAAGACCGGCGTCGGCACGTGGGGGGTCAGCTCGCCGCGTGTGCTGTCAGACCTGTTCTGGATGGGCCGCTACGGCGAGCGCGCGGAGAACATGGCCCGGCTGCTCATCGTGGCTCGAGAGCGTTACCACGTGTACCGGCACCACCAGGACACCGAGGAAAGCGAATGTGTTCCCGTCTTGATGGCCGCGCTGGGTCAGATCACCGGGACCGACACCGGCGCGGCCACCGACCACGCCGAGATGATTGCCGTGGCCCCCTCGACGCTGTGGGCGATGACGGTGGATCCAACGCGGCCAGGATCGCTCGTTCGGTCGGTGGACGGTCTGGCGCTCAGCGCCAGGTCGGTGCGCGACCAGTTGTCCAACGACACCTGGATGGTGCTGGCCAACGTGGAGCGGGCCATCATGCTTCGATCCGACCCACCGCAGTCACTCACCGAGGCCGACGCCCTGCTGGCGTCCGCCCAGGCGCAGACGTTGGCCGGAATGTTGACGCTGTCCGGGGTTGCCAGCGAGTCGATGGTGCATGATGTCGGCTGGACGATGATGGACATCGGCAAGCGCATCGAACGCGGCCTCTGGCTGACCGCGCTGTTGGGAGACACGCTCTCAACCGTTCGTGGCATCGTCGCCGAGCAGACCATCATCGAGTCAACGCTGGTGGCGTGCGAGTCGTCGGTCATCTACCGACGGCGCAATGTGGGCACGTTCAGCGTGGCTGCGGTCACCGAGTTGATGCTGTTCGACGCGCACAACCCGCGGTCGCTGGCGTATCAGCTGGAGCAGTTGCGGACCCACCTCAAGGACCTGCCCGGCTCGTCGGGCTCGTCCCGTCCGGAACGGATGGTGGACGAGATGAGCACCCGCTTGCGTCGGTCCGATCCCGCCAAGCTGGAAGAGGCGACCGACGGGAAACGGGAGGAGCTGGCCGAGCTGCTCGGCGCCGTTCATGCCGGGTTGCGCGAGCTGGCCGACGCCATCACCACGACACAGCTGACGCTGCCCGGCGGCATGCAGCCGCTATGGGGTCCCGACGAACGCCGGACGATGCCGGCTTAACCGGCTGGCCCTGCTAGCCGACCGCCGCCGTCACCTCCTCGATGACGGTGTGGACGAACTGCATCTTGTCCAGCACCGCAGGCGGCAGCACGAACGGGTAAAGGTCGTCGTGACCCATCGACCGGTTCACCATGTTCAGTGACCACGACAGCGGCAGCCACATCTCGATGATGGTGGGAAAAGCGCTGGGGCCCAAGGGCGGTCGGTCAAACGTCGCCGCCGCCGGCGCCAGACCGCAGGACGCCGAGGTGTCCAGCGTGTCGCGGATGTGCAGGTAGTGCGCGACCGTCTCGGCCCAATCCTCGGCGGCGTGCATGGTCGCGTACGACGAGACGAAGGTCTCCGACCACCCCTCAGGCGCCCCTTCGTTGTAATGGCGGTCCAGCGCCGCCTGGTAGTCGGCGTTTGGATCGCCGAACAACTCGTTGAAACGCGCCAACGATTCGGGTGAGCGGACCAGCCGGTAAAAGTAGTAGTGCCCGACCTCGTGGCGGAAATGCCCGAGCAGGGTCCGGTACGGCTCCTCCATCTCGACCCGCAACTGCTCGCGGTGCACGTCGTCGCCCTCAGCCAAATCCAGTGTGATCAGACCGTTGTCGTGCCCGGTGATCACCTTCTCGTTCGCACTGGACAGCAGCCGGAAGGCCAACCCGTCATCTGGGTCCTGGTCGCGCCCGGTGATCGGCAGCTTCAACTCGTGCAGCTCGGCGACCAGCCGGCGCTTGGCCGCCTCGGCCCGGGCGAACTCTGCCAAACCGACGGTGTCGTAGTCGTTGGGCCGCTCGATCGTCAGCGAGCACGACTCGCACAGGCCACCGGGGTGATTGACCGAAACCAACCAATTGCATTCGGCGACATAGAGATTGGCGCACAGTTGATATTCGTTGGCGGCCACAGCGCCGGAGTGGTCGCTATCTTTGACGCTTTTGGCGATCACCAGCAGGGCCATCTGGTCAAGGGAGAACCCTAGCTTGCTGCCACACGAGAGGCACTCGGAGTTCTCAAATGCCAGGCGCTGACCGCAGTTGGGGCAGTGGAAGTCACGCATGCAACACATCACCTTCGAATGGCACGACGTCGACGCCGACGTCGATCACGCTGCGCTTTGAGTTGGTGTAGATGATGCCGCGCAGCGGCGGCACGTCCGCGTAGTCGCGGCCGCGTCCGACAACGATGTAGCGCTGGTCGACCAGCGCGTTATTGGTGGGATCAAGCCCCAGCCACTCGAACTGACCTGGCTGTTGGGGCGACCACACCGACGCCCAAGCGTGGGTGGCGTCAATGCCTATCATTCGTTCCTTTCCCGGGGGAGGGTTGGTGGCCAGATACCCAGACACGTAGCAGGCAGCCAAACCGTTTGCGCGCAGGCAGGCGATCGCCAGCCGCGCGAAGTCCTGGCATACCCCTTCCCGGGCGGACAGAACCTCGTTGACACGTGTGGAAACGGTCGTCGACCCCGAACGATAGGTGAAGTCGTGAAAGATTCGCGACGCCAGGTCGCGCAGCACCTCCACCAACGGGCGTCCGGGCTCGAAGCTGGGGCCGGCATACTCGCGCACCTCGTCGGTAATTTCAGGCGGACTGAGGTCGAGGGTGAAGTCAATTTCCAGCGCTCCCTGAATCCCGCTCGGCCGGGCTTCCTCCCACGGTTTCTGCGCCGCCTCGGTGCTGTAGATCCCGGACGCTTGGGCGGCGACGTCCACGATGGAGTCGCTGGTGATCCTCAGGGTGCGGTGCGGCTGGGTGACATGGAAGTACGAGCTGATGTTGCCGTAGGTGTCGCGACTGGTGGAGCTGTCGGCCGGCGCCGGGTCGATGATCACCTGGTGCGCGACGCATCGCTGTCGCAGCGAGTCCCGTGGAGTGAGGAACCCACGCCCGTAAGAGCTGGTCACAACGTCGGAATAGCGGTATTCGGTGCGGTGCGTGACCCGGTAGCGTTTGGTGTCCAGAAAGCCCGTCGAGGCCTCAGACGGCGGCTCAGTCGGCAGGACAGTCTCCTTCGGCTCCTTTTTGCTCCTCGCCCCATGACGGTGGCGACAAGCCTGTCACACCAGACACCGTCGTGCCCGCGTCGCGGACCTGATCTGTGAAATTGATCAATCTCGTTGTACTCCGGCGCCGAATGGGAACTTTATGTCAAAGGCCGAAAGGAGCTGGATAGTGCAGGGCGAGGAAATCCGATCGCTGGCCGATCTCGCGGGCGAAGGCACCCGAGTGTTGACCACGCTGGTCCGAGACGTGCATCACGGGATCGCGAGTCGAGTCTTCGGTTCGATAGGG
>JAVROZ010000036.1:0-3543 GCA_032162485.1 Mycobacterium sp. | reverse complement strand
TGCCGATCTACGCCGTGATCAAGGGCAGAGCGGTCAACAGCGACGGCCGCAGCAACGGCATCACCGCGCCGAACCGCTGGGCGCAGCGGCAGGTCGCGGTCACGGCGTACCAGGCTGCCGGAATTGTGCCCGCGCAGATCACGTTTCTCGAAGCACACGGCACCGGTACCCTCCTAGGCGACATGATCGAGGCGAAAGCCCTAGCGGACGTTCACCGTGTGCGACGCGACACGCCCTGCGCGATCGGGTCGATTAAGGGCAATTTCGGACACACCGAGGGCGCAGCAGGTATCGCAGGTCTGATCAAGTGCGTGCTGAGCCTGCACCATCGAGTGGTACCACCATCCCGGTTCGCAGACACGGCAAACGAACAGCTTCGGCTCGCCGACGGTGGACTACGGCTGCTGTCTGAACCGATGGACCTGCCAGCGGGAATCATCCATGCCGGCGTTTCCAGCTTCGGCATCGGTGGCACGAACTGCCACATGGTGTTCGCTAGCGCTCCCGCGACAGGACCCGCGCCGACAGCCAGCGGCCCATCTGATTGGGGTGTCCTCACCTTATCGGCAGACTCTTCAGAAGGTCTGCGCCGCAACGCTTTACAGCTAGCCCGAGATATCGAGATCAGCGACGCTCCACTGGCGCAGCTGTGTTGGTCGACAAACCGGATCAAGGCCTCCGGCAAGGCACGGCTGGCCGTTGTCGTCCGCGACCGCGCCGAGGCAGTCGCAGCACTGCGTGGCGACTTCGAGGCGGGCACCGCTGCAGCAATGTCGGCGGGCTGGCTGTTCAGCGGCCAAGGCACGCAATGCCCCGGCATGGCGACGGCACTGTACGAGAACTGTGCGGTGTTCCGCGACGCCTTCGACGAGGTTGACGCAGTGATGGCGCCGCACCTCGGCGCGCGAATCCGCGAGTTCATGAACGACGAAGGCATCAACCGCACAGCGTCCGCCCAGCCCGCCATCTTCGCGCTGCAGTACGCCCAGGCACAAGCGCTACTCCGGCTCGGCGCCGAACCCGCCTGGCTGCTCGGGCACAGCATTGGCGAGTTTGCCGCGGCCGCCATTGCTGAGGTCTTCAGCCTCGACGACGCCTGCCGGCTGATTGTCGCCCGCGGGCGTCTCATGCAGCAGCTGCCTGCCGGCGGCATGCTCGCGGTGCGTGCCAGCGTCAGCGACGTAGCCGGCTTCCCACTGGACCTCGCCGCGGTGAACGGAGCAGACGAAATCGTACTGTCGGGGGCAACGCAGGTAATCGAAGACGCCGCACGCGCCTTGCGCCGCAACGGGATTACCGTGCGCCCGCTCACCGTGTCGCACGCCTTCCACTCAAAGCTCATGGAGCCGATGGCCGCAGAATTCGCCTCGATCGCCACTTTATGCTCCTACGAACTGCCCGCGTTCCCGATCTTCTCGACACTGCACGGCCGACTGCTCGGCGACGACGAACCGATGGACGCCGACTATTGGACCGCCCACATCGGCGCAACCGTTCGGTTCGCCGACGCAGCAGCCGAAGCGATGCGGGCTGAACCAACGCACCTTATCGAGTTCGGCTCCAAGCGCACGCTCGCCCCGATGATCGCGCGTTCGCACGACAGCGTTCCGCCCGCCCTGACCGTAACGACGGACCTGACCGGAACCGTCGCCGCGCTCTACCGCGACGGCCTAGACCCCAACTGGAACCTGCTGTACCCCAGCGAAGCTCGGGTGGCTCACCGGCTCAGCGGCTACGTGTTCAGCACAACTCACCGCTTCTGGATCAAGCACCAGGTCGTCGCCGCCGGAGCCGCCCGGCCGGCGACATCGAGCGCCGTCCCGACGACGGCCGAAGTCTCCCGGGAGCCAACCATGGAGAACCTCATCGCACTTTTTCGTGAACAAGCCGCGGTGCTCGCCGCATACAGCGGGAGCGGCCCGCCTGCCACCGGATCGACCAACCTTGCGGCACAGGCGAAGCCGACGATTGATGCAACCGCAATCGTGCTTGCCGAAGTCGCGCGAGTCAGCGGATTCCCCGAGGCAAAGCTGCGCACCACCCAGACCATCGCCACCGACCTCGGGTTCGATTCGATCATGGTTACCGACCTGTTCCGCGGGATTACCCGCAAGATCCCCGGAGTACAGATTGAGGCCGCGGTGTTCGGCCCGGACACGACGGTCGCCGATGTGATCGTTATATCTGGCGGGCAGGTACAGGAGTCCTCAATAATCGAAGACCCGGAAGCGCCTGCGGTTACCCCGCAGTTCCGGATCGGCGAGTTTGAGGAGGTCAAAGCTCTGGCCGACCGGTTTGCCGTCGCTGAGGCAATCGGCGTCGACAATCCCTACTTCGTTATCAATGACGGCGTCACACGCGACACCTCGATCATCAACGACGCCAAGGTGATCAACTTCTCCAGTTACAACTACCTGGGTATGTCGGGCCATCCTGCGGTAGCCGAGGCTGTCTCGGACGCGGTGCGCCGATGGGGCAGCTCCTGCTCGGCGTCGCGGCTGCTCTCCGGGGAGAAGCCCATCCACCGCCAACTTGAGCTTGCGCTGGCAGACCTACTCGGCACCGAGGACGCGATCGCTCTCGTCAGCGGCCACGCCACCAACGTCACCGTGATCGGGCACCTGCTCGGTGACGGCGACCTCGTCATCCACGACAGCCTCGCGCACGACAGCATCGTGCAGGGTTGCAAGTTATCCGGCGCCACGCGTCGGCCGTTCCCGCACAACGACCACGCCGCGCTCGACGAATTGCTCACTAACATCCGTCACCAGTACCGCCGGGTCCTGATCATCATCGAAGGCGTCTACAGCCAGGATGGTGATATCCCCGACCTGCCGGCCTTCATCGAGGTTAAGCGCAAGCACGACGCGCTGCTGATGATCGACGAAGCACACAGCATCGGCGTACTCGGCGAGACGGGCGGCGGGATCGGCGAACACTTCGGAGTCGACCGCACCGACGTTGAACTGTGGTCGGGCACCATGTCGAAGGCTCTAGCCGGCTGTGGCGGTTACATCGGCGGAAGCCGGGACCTCATCGAGTTTCTCAAGTACACGACGCCGGGCTTCGTCTACAGCGTCGGTATGCCACCACCCATCGCCGCTGCGTCGCTTGCGGCGATCCATACGATGCGCAGCGAGCCGGAGCACATCAAGCGACTGCACGAATTGTCTGCGTTATTCGTCAAACTGGCTCGCGAAGCCGGCTTCAATACTGGTGAGGCCGAGGGCACTCCGATTATCCCGTGCATCGTGGGCAGCTCCATGACAGCGCTGAAACTGTCCAACGCGCTAATGCGGCGCGGGATCAATACCAACCCCATCCTGTACCCGGCCGTGCCGGAAGACGAAGCACGGCTGCGGTTCTTCATCACCAGCTGCCATTCGGAGGAGCAGATCCGGTACGCGGTGACGGTGCTTGCTGAAGAGCTCAAACTGCACTCCGAAGGAGGATGAGACGTTGCGGCTCTTCTGCTTTCATCATGCCGGAGGGGGCGGGGCGATGTTCAACGCCTGGAATAAGGCCCTCGGCCCGGCCGTCGAC
>JAVROZ010000035.1:0-4302 GCA_032162485.1 Mycobacterium sp. | reverse complement strand
ACCTCCAGGAAGCCAAGGGCAGTGAGCTGCACACCCGCCAGGAATACTGCACCGGACCGCGCGCTCGCCGCGAGCGCTGCACGCGCCAAGAACTTTCCAAGCCAAGAAGTTTCCAAGCCCTGCTGATCAGACTCTGTCCATCAACACATCGGACACGACGGCAGAGAGACCCATGACATTCCCGGCAACCATCGAGCAACACATTGCGGCGCCATATGTGGCCCCGCAGCGCGGGCAGCGCTCGATCGGGCTCGTGTGGGATGGCTTCGTCGCATTGCTCTGGATCGGCTTGGCGACGATCGTGTGCGGCTTCATCGTCGTACAGCAGTTCGGCGCGCCGATTGCGATCGCGTTGACCACGGCTGCGCACGCCGACCCGCAGGGGGCCGGCAGGGGCTACGTTGAGCGCGTTGAGTGGGCAAAGGTCGGGAATCAGTCCAGCTTGCGGGTGTATCCGACAGCCGCCGGTCGACGGGCGTCAACCCACTTCGACCGCCCCGACCAAGCCTGGGCTGAGGTCCTCAAGCTGGCCCCGGAGGCTGACAGCCCCGGGATGCGTGAGCAGTTCACCTGCCATTGGCGGTTCGCTGAGCTCGCCCAACGTGGCAAGACCAGCTGGAACCTCGAACCGTGGCGACCCCGGGTAGGCGGCATCGCAATGATCATGTCCCGGTGCAACCCAGGCGGGAATGAAGAGGCTTACTGAAGACCCTTTGAGAGACCCTTTGACATTTCAGCTGGACGCCACTCGCTCGTGTCCAGCGATGCCGAAGATTCGCCGGAAAGAATCCTCGCCGTAGCTGGTCGGTTCCGGCTTGCCGGCGGTCAACCGGAATGTTCGTACAGCATCCGGACGTCGCTCGGCTTGCAAGAACAGGTCCGCGGGATCGTCTCTCGCGTAGAGACTCTGGGCGAGGTCGTAGAGGTGCGTCACCAAGAACACCTTGACCCCACTGTCGACCATCGCGTGCACGATGTCACGCGCGATCTGCGAACCCTCGAGTTCGTTGGTCGAGGCAAAGGATTCATTGCACAGCAGCAACGACGTCGGACCGATGTGCTCCACGATGGCGCTCATCCGGGCAAGTTCTTCTTCGAGCTTGCCGTGCGTCAGGGTGACATCCTCCTCCCGTTGGAAATGGGTGAAGACGCCGTCCCGGACGTTGGCAGTAAACGCTTCGGCGGCCACGAACATGCCGGCCTGCATCATCAGCTGTGCGACACCGGCGCTGCGCAGGAACGTTGACTTGCCGCCCTCGTTGGCGCCGGTGATGACGACCATCGTTTTGCCATCGGCGTCGACGTCGTTGCCGGTGACCTTCTTGGTGGTGGTCAGGCAAAGTCCAACGTCACGCAAACCCCGACACTGAAAGCGCGGTGTCGCGATCGGGGTGGGTACCGGAAAACAGCTGGGCACTTGGCTTTTGGTGAGCGCATCCCGCAAATTCAGGCACCCGAGATAGAACCCCAGTTCCATGCGCAGCCGTTCGAAGAAAGCTTGGAAATGTTCCGCTGATTGGGTGACTGTGTTGGCGACGTCGTTGATGGCACGCCCGGCCAGCATGCTCAGGGCTTGAGCACCGGCCAGGTCCTCGGCGTCGACCACGAACCCGTAGCCGTCGTTGGGGTTTCCGGTCATCTTCGCCCACCAGCGACGCCGGGGTGGTTGGTGAAGCACGTGGCTCTCTCCGTTGTTGCCTAGTCCGAGTCGGGCGCTGAGCAAGACGCCGCGCGGCAACTGAAACTCGCTGAGGTACTCGTCAACTCGGGTCAGATAGTCGTCGGACAGTTGTTCGGCCAGCATTACAGACAACTGCCGGAATCCCGTGGAGCGGAACTGGCCGGCGTATCGGTCGGACAGGTGACGCAGTTGTCGGAGAGTTGCAGTGAGTAGCTTAAGAATTCGGACGGAGCGGCGCAGGATCAATCCCGGGTCGCGCGAACCAAGTCCGCCGAGGAACACCTTGTGCCGCAGTTCGACTCCGTCAACCGCGGAAGCAATGTCGTACATCTGTTGCACCACAGTGCGATTGGCCAGACAGTCGGCCAATACGTGCTGGCGGTAGATGATGACCTCGGGATCGGTGACGGTGAGCGGAACCACTTTCTTGGCGATGTCCATCAGATAGTTGTCACCGGCGGCCATTGCCTCGTAGAGCCTGCGCAATTCCAGGTCATCTTCGATGAAAGCACTCATTTGCCAAGGCAACCGAGGCGTCAGGTCGACGTCACGTTCGGGATGCAACAGACGAACTTTCATCGGCTGATCCTGCGCCGCACGACGTCGCGGCTGAGTCCGTATTTATTCGCCAACGCGGCGGCGTAGGCCAAGCCGTCCGCGGGACGACGGGTAAATCGGAATGTCCGTTGGGAAGGATCATCGGGCGCTACCTCGCCGACCAGGCTGACGCACGCCTGATCCACGCTGGCCAACTCGTCGAGGAAGCTGACGTAGACGGCAATGCAGCGCAATTTGACGATCCGATCCAGGATTTCGGTGCCGATGACCAAGGCATCACTGTGCGTGGTGGACGAGAAGCTCTCATTCATGATGATCAGGCTCGTCGCGGTGGCGTGGGCCAGAACGTCATACATTCGCACCAATTCGTCCTCGAGCTTTCCATGCAGCGTCGAGAGGGTTTCCTGGCGTTCGAAGTGGGTGTAGATGCGATCGGGCAAGGTGAACCTGGCCCGCTTGGCGGGTATCGGACAGCCGAGCGAGGCGAGATAGGCGCATTGGCCGACAGTTCGGGCGAACGTCGTCTTGCCGCCCTGATTCGGTCCGGTGACCACAAAGATTCTTTCGGGCTCCGATAGGTGAAAGTCGTTGCCTACCAGAGGTCGATCCTTGCCGGTCGACTTGAGTGCCAGCGCCAGATCGAAGGCATCATCGGCGGACAGGGCCCCCGGCTCGGTGGTGACCTCGGGATAACTGAATTTGAGACCCGCGGCGGTTAAGCGGCGGGTGAAGTCCAAATAGTACAAATAGAACCTGATCTCGTGATCGAACTGGACGATCGTGGATTCGACGAAGCGCTCGTTGCGGCGACAGAATTTGTCGAGCAGGGCAAAGGCCTGCGGGTACAGCCTGGCGACGCACTCGAGGATCTGTTCTTCGACGTGGTTCATCTCGGCGGCGTCCTTGAGCGTGACGTGGTAGTCCTGGCTTACCTCGGTGGCGAACCTCTCGAACGTCGCCACTGCTCCCTCACCGTAATCGGTTTCGCCGTTGTGCTTTTCGACGTGGACCCGCAGGTCCTGGATGTGTACGTTGTAGCGAACCTTTCGCAGTTCAGCCTGTACGGCTTCGGTGTCGCTCAGCAGCTTTCGGAAGGCATCGCTTTCGACATATTCGGCCACATAGTGCGCAAAGTCGCGTAACCCACCGGAGGCCGGCTTATCGGCAGCGAGCTCTCTGCTGAGCAATGTCACGGTGTCGCAATACGTTTGAACGGCGTAGATGGACCATCCCTGCCGTTGCAGCCGATGCCGTAGGTCCTTCGCCCGGTCACGTCGGTGCCGCATTGTTCGCATACCGTTGACGAAATTCAGTATCGGCTGCTGGGTTTGCTCACGTTCGAGATCCCGGAAGACCTGGTGGCGGTGCTCAACGCCGGAAACCTCATGCAGCGGGACGTAGAAGAACCGGTCGACGTGATCGTTGCGATGTCCGGCAGTCACCGCAGCGATGATTTCGTCGAGGTGCAAATCGGGTAAGCAATCGGGTGCCGCGTCAACCGTCGGTGCGCCGCCCTGCGGGAACAGGATGCTGGTAAAGCGCGCCATCTGTTGCTCGCCTGCCTCTCAACCGTGAGTTGACACGATGCTAGACCGGGAGGCGCGGCAGGTCTGTCGGCTCTTGACCCGACGGCCATAGTCCGTGACGCCGGGCCAGCAGCCGCTGCCGTTGGGCAGCCGGGTTTGCGGATCGGTCAGGGACTGGGATATGGGGTCCCGGTCACGATCGTATCGACTGCCTCCCCGAGGGTTACGACTTCCAGGCCTGCCAGGAACGGGAGCAGCCCGAGGTTGGCGGCAACCGGAGTGCCGAACGCGTTGATAAGCCCCTCCAGTGGCTGTCCACCAGCCATCTGCTCGATCCCGTTCAGGAACAGGTTGAAGTCATATGACGGCAACGAGACCAGCGCCGCGGTTGCGATATCCGTCGTCGGAAGCAGGGTCGCGTAGGCCGTCGAGATCGCAGCCGTCGACCCACCGACGATCTGGGTGTTCGCCGCCTGTAGCCCGTGGATAACGTCGGTAATCGTCGCCGGCCCGGTAGGCAGCGCCAGTGGTGCCGAT
>JAVROZ010000034.1:0-6480 GCA_032162485.1 Mycobacterium sp. | reverse complement strand
TCGCAAAGCCTCAGTCCTGCTAATTATAATTCGACCAAAGAAATATTAAGCAGGTGCCATATGGTAGCAGATAGCAAACTGGCGAGGAGGCGAGCTGCCCCGCTGCGCCAGGGCAGCCCTGTAGAAGCCTGCAGCACGGTCCGGGCCGTCGGCTCGACCTCACAGAGGGGCTTCTGCGAGGCCAGGCTCATATACGGGCACTTGGCGGTGCGGCGTGATTGCAACCGGCCGCGTCGCCGACTGCGTGGGGTTGCGACATTTTGCCCAATATTGTCGGAACGCACAGCAAACCTTCATAGTGGCGCACGGCGACCACCGAGCGAACTTGTCCAAAATGCACCAACGCTCTGTTGCTTTGCCTTATTGTCATGGTGTAGCGTCTCGCTGTGCTGTGGGCCACACTGCAGTGGGGCGGCGGCTTATCATTCCGTTGCGGGGAGGATTCATCGTCTAATGGCGGCACAGGCTAGTTACAAAAGAGTGCGTTAGTGGCTGCGGCAGACACAGAATCTAATCGGGTCGCCGCGGCGTCGAAGCGCGCCTACGCCGTGCTGTCGCCCGGGAAGGGCGGCCCTGGCGGCACGCCGTTACGCGAGGTGGGCAGTTACTTCGCGTTGTCGGTCGACATCATGAAGCAGATGCTGCGCCTCCCATTCGCCTGGCGTGAATTCGTCCTTCAGGCGTGGTTCGTGGCTCGGGTTTCGATCGTCCCGACGATCTTGTTGTCGGTCCCCTTCAATGCCCTGAGCATCTTCATCATCAACGTTCTGCTGGTCGAGATCGGCGCCGCCGACGCGTCCGGTTCCGGAGCTGCGCTAGCCAGCGTCGCCTACATCGGCCCCATCACGACGGTGCTGGTAGTGGCCGGCACCGGGGCTACCGCGATGTGTGCAGATCTGGGCGCTCGTACCATCCGCGAAGAACTAGACGCGATGCGAGTGATGGGCATTGACCCGGTTCAGCGACTGCTGGTGCCGCGGTTCCTGGCGCTGGGCCTCAACGGGTTCTTACTCAACTCCATCAACACCATCGTCGGCTTGGTTGGCAGCTTCTTTTTTTCGGTCTACTTCCAACACGTCACTCCCGGCGCCTGGGCGGCGGGCCTGACGTTGCTCGTCAAGTTCGCGGACGTGGGAATAGCCTTCTTCAAGGCGACTTTGTTCGGCCTTGTCGCTGGCAGCATCGCCTGTTACAAGGGGACCACGGTGGGCGGCGGTCCTCAGGGCGTGGGCAACGCGGTCAATGAAACCGTGGTGTATACGTTCATGGCGCTGTTTGTGATCAACATTGTGCTCGTCGCAGTGGGCACGAAGGTGACGATGTGAGCGCAGCGCCCTCCCGCTATCCCGCCCTAGGCGCCCTCCCCGGGGTACGGCAGCTCGCAAGTGTCGGTCGCAGCTTCGTCGGGGGGTGGAACCAGCTGGGCGACCAGACCGCGTTCTACGCCAAGGCGTTGAGTTTGCTGTGGGAGGCCGTCGCCCGCTACAAGAAGGAGACGCTGCGGCTGATCGCCGGCATGAGTCTGGGTGTCGGTGCGTTGGCCGTCATCGGCGGCACCGTGGTGGTCGTGACCACCTTGGTGATGTCGACTGGTTCGTTCGTCGGCATCCAGCTTTACCGATCGTTATCCGATATCGGCGTGGAGGCACTGAGCGGGTTCGCCTCGGCTTTCATCAATACGCGTTTCGCGGCGCCGCTGACGGCTGCCATCGGCCTGGCCGCGACCATCGGCGCTGGGGCCACTGCGCAAATAGGCGCCATGAAGATTAATGAGGAGATCGATGCCCTTGAGGTGATGGGCATTCGCGCGATCAGCTACCTGGCGTCGACGCGGATAGTGGCAGGCGTGGTGGTCACTGTTCCGCTGTGGTGCCTTGCCACATTGGCCGGATTTGTGGCGACCCGGGCACTCGTCGTCCTGGTATACAAACAGGCGCCTGGGGTCTATGACCACTATTTCAACACTTATCTGCAGCCACTCGACCTGGTGTGGTCGTTGCTGCAAGTGATGGTGACGGCAACGGTGGTGATGCTGATCCACACCTATTACGGTTTCAGCGCTGCGGGTGGCCCAGCGGGCGTGGGTGAAGCTGTCGGTCGTTCGGTACGGGCTTCGCTGACCGTGGCGGTTTCGGTGCAGCTGGCGGTGGCGATGGCCGCCTATGGAGTGTCCGGCGACTTCAACCTGTCCGGTTAGCAAACATGAAGACGAACAAGAAAAAGCCTCAGGCCTTCCTGCCGCCGGCGGTGTGGACCCTCATTCTTCTCGCCACGATTACCGGGGTAGTCGTGCTCACGGTATTGACGTTCAACAGAGACCTCAGGTCGTATGCCAACGTCACCGTGACCTCGGACCGCTCGGGCCTGATTATGGAACCCAACGCCAAGGTGAAGCTGCGCGGCGTGCAAGTTGGCCGCGTGGCGTCCATTCAGCAGGGCGAGCCGGTGACGCTGAAACTGGAGCTGTACCCGGAGGAGCTCAAACACATTCCAGCCAACGTGTCAGCGCGAATCACCGCCACCACGGCTTTTGGGGGAAAATTCGTTGATTTGGTGATTCCTGACAACCCGAGCCCGAAAAGGTTGAAGGCGGGGGCCGTGGTGCAGACCCGCAACGTGACCACCGAGGTGAACACGGTGTTCCAGAACTTGGTCGCGGTGCTCAATCAGGTCGACGCCCCCAAGCTCAATGCGGTGTTGACCGCGTTGGGGGAGGGGTTGCGGGGCAAGGGTGAAATGCTCGGCGAGACCACCACCGCACTCAACCAAACACTGCAAGCGATCAATCCCCGCAGTGAGACAATCCGCCAGGACTTTCGCGCTTTGAAGGGATTCAGCGACACCTACAGCGGGGCCGCCCACGACATCTTGACGGTGCTCGATGCTGCCAGCACGACCAGCGTCACGATCAGCGACAACGCACGCGCGCTTGACTCGCTGCTGCTCAACGTGATCGGCCTCTCCCGCAGCGGTATCAACCTGCTCGGACCGAACAGGGAAAACTTCGTGCACGGAATCAACGTGCTGGAGCCCACCACCCGGTTGCTGATGAAGTACAACCCCGAACTCACCTGCCTGTTGGTCGGCGGGGCGAAGACTTTTGACTACGATTTTCAGAATATCGCCGGCGGCCACAACGGGTTTTCGGTGATCCTCGACGTCGCGCTGCTTCTCGGGGACGACGCGTACCGCTTCCCCGAAAACTTGCCGGTCAACGGGGCCAAAGGTGGGCCCGGCGGCCAGCCCAGCTGCGGATCGCTGCCCGACGTCGCTAAAAACTGGCCGCAGCGCTACCTGGTCACCAACACGGGGTGGGGGACCGGGGTCGACATGCGACCCAACCCCGGCATCGGTTTCCCGGGATACGCCGACTATTTCCCAGGGACCCGCGGGGTGCCGGAGCCGCCCAGCCTTCGGCATCCGGGTGGTCCCGCGCCGGGTCCGATCCCGTATCCGGGCGCGCCGCCCTACGGCGCCCCGATGTACGCGCCTGACGGAACACCGCTGTACCCGGGTCTGCCGCCGGCGCCTCCGCCGGGAAGCCCGCGAGAGCCCGGCCCGCCGCCGGTGGGGTCGGAACCGTTTGTGCCGCCGGTGCCGTCTGGTTCGCACCCCACCTGCGGTGTCGTCACCCAGGAGTGCGCGCCGCTGCCACCGCCGCCATTTATCCCGGCGCCATGATTTCGGCCGGTTTCGGACGCGTTAGAGGAAGGCATACATGGAAGAGAACGTGACTGGGACGCTGTGGCGCCTGGCCTTCTACATAGTGATCTCGCTGATCGGCACATTCGCGTTGGTAGCTGTGTTCGGTCAACTCCGTTTCCAGTCGGAGAAGACCTATAAGGCTCAGTTCGCGAACGTGTCGGGTATGGAGACCGGAAACTTCGTCCGCATCGCTGGTGTCGAAGTCGGCAAGGTCAAGAAAATCGTCCTGCAGTCCGACGCTACCTTGCTGGTCGAATTCAGCGTGGCCGATTCCGTTGTGCTGACTGAGGGTACGAGGGCCGCTATCCGTTTCGCCGATCTCACCGGCGGCAGGTATATGGCATTAGACGAGGGGGCCGGGGCAGTCAAGCGACTTTCTGTGGGTGCGACCATCCCGATTAGCCGTACCGAGCCGGCGCTGGATCTGGATGCGTTGATCGGCGGCTTCCGGCCTCTCTTTCGTGCGCTGGACCCGGACCTGGTCAACAAGTTGACGGGACAACTGATCTCAGCATTGCAGGGCCAGGGCGACACGATCGGCTCATTCCTCAGCCAGGCGGCGGCCCTCACGAATACGTTGGCCGACCGGGATCAATTGATCGGTCAGGTCATCGTCAACCTGAACACGGTGCTCGGCTCGTTGGGCGGCCAAAGCGGCCAGTTCGCGAAAGCCGTTGATTCACTTGCTGAGTTGGTGAAGGGTCTGGCAGACCGCAAGCAGGACATCAGTAATGGAGTGGCGTACGCCAACGCGGCCGCCGGGTCGATCACCGATCTGCTGGCGCAAGCCCGCCCATCAGTGAAAACGGTTGTGCACGAATTGGATCGCACCGCGACAAACATACTGGCCGACCACGATTATCTCGACAACTACCTCAACAAGTGGCCCGACGCGACGCAGATCCTCAACCGGGAGGGCTTGTACGGAGACTTCTTCAGTTTCTACCTATGCGATCTCGTGCTGAAGCTCAACGGCAAGGGTGGTCAACCGGTGTACGTCAAGCTGGCCGGCCAGCCCACCGGTAGGTGCACACCGCGATGAAATCCCAACGAAACAACCCTTACCGGTCCGGCGCCATCGGTCTTGGCGTGATTCTTGCAGTGGTGATGCTGTCCCTGAACTACGACAAGCTGCCGTTCTTCAACACCGACAGGCTTTTCTCCGCTTACTTCGCCGAGGCGGGCGGCTTGGCATCCGGCAACCACGTTCTGGTGTCGGGCCTGAAGGTGGGGTTGGTCTCCGCAATCGAATTGGACGGCCCGCGGGTGCTCGTCAAATTCAAGGTCGACAGGAGTGTCCGCCTGGGAGTACGCACCGAGGCGGCGATCAAGTTGAGAACCGTGCTCGGCAGCAAAATCCTTGAGGTTACCCCTCGCGGAGAGGGCCAGCTGGACGAACCCATACCCCTGGATCGGACCACATCGGCCTACCAGCTACCCGATGCGCTCGGTGACCTTACGGCAACGATCAGCGGGCTCAACACCGACCAACTATCCAACTCGCTGTCTGTGCTGGCCAATACGTTTTCTCACACTCCGCCCGACCTGAAGGCCGCTCTGCAAGGTGTGGCTCGGTTCTCGCAGACACTGGACGAACGCGACAGCCAGCTGCGAAACCTGTTGAGCAACGCCAATAAGGCGACCAAGGTACTAGGCGAGCGCAGTGACGAAGTGGCCCGCCTGGTAGCCGACACCAACACTCTTCTGGTGCAACTGAGGACCCAGAGCAGCGCCCTGGACCAGATCTCCAACCATCTCTCCGCGCTGGCGCGACAGCTCAAAGGTTTCATCGCCGAGAACCGCGACACGCTGAAGCCCATGCTGGACAAGCTCAACGGTGTGCTGGCGATCGTGGACAACCGCAAAGACCGCGTGCAGAAGGCGCTTGTCGGGCTGAACCGATATGCCCTGGGCCTCGGGGAATCCGTGTCGTCTGGGCCGTTTTTCAAGGCATACCTGGTCAACTTGTTTCCCGGGCAGTTCGTGCAGCCGTTCATCGATGCGGCGTTCTCCGATCTCGGGCTGGACCCGAATGTGCTGCTGCCCACCCAACGCGCTGACCCTCAGACCGGCCAGCCAGGGACACCCCCGCTGCCGATCCCGTTCCCGCGGACCGGCCAGGGCGGGGAACCGCGCTTGAATCTGCCCGACGCCATCACCGGCAACCCCGACGACCACCAATGTGGCTTGCCTGGCATGGCGTTGCCGGGGCCTGGTTGCTATCCCTACCGACCGCCGCCGCCCGCGCCGCCACCCGGTGGCCCGCCGCCAGGTCCGCCCGCACTGCAGGCGCCGCCGCAGCCCGGCCAAGGCGGTGGACAATGAGCCCGCGTGGCGCACGGATCGGATTGGCCGTCGCTCTGGTCGTAGCGCTGATCGGCGGCGTGATTACCGTGGTGCGGACGGCGGCCGGGGCCGGCCGCGTCACCGTTGTCGGATATTTCGCAAACAGCACCGGTCTCTACAAAGGTGACAGCGTCGTCATCTTGGGCGTGCCGGTCGGCAAGGTCGAAGAAATCGAACCACAACCCGATCTCGTCAAAATTACATTCTGGTACAAAGACAAATACAAAGTGCCGGCTAATGCCAACGCCGTGATCCTCTCGCCGTCGCTGGTGACGCCGCGATCCATTCAGCTGACACCCGCCTACACCGGAGGTCGGGTGATGGCCGACCAGACAGTGCTCTCACAGGAACGGACCGCGGTACCGGTGGAATACGACGACTTTCGGCAGCAGCTCGAGAGGCTGACGGAGGTATTGCAGCCAACCACAC
>JAVROZ010000033.1:0-2673 GCA_032162485.1 Mycobacterium sp. | reverse complement strand
CCTGCTGGCCAGGGGCGTCGCCCGCGGCGACGTGCGCGCCGACGTGCCCGTCGAGATCGTCCGCGAGTTGGGCCAGAGCGTGTTGTGGCACCGCCTGCTGGTGACCGGTGACCCGATCAACGACGAGTTGATCGTGCAACTCGTCGATGAAGTGCTGGTGCCCGTCGTCGCGCCTCGACGGTCCTGACGACTGGCCCGTACGGGCGGCGTCACAGTTCAAACACATTTCAGTGTGACGCGACGCGGCACCGTCATTTTCGGCCACCCTCGGACGACCATGCGGGACATGGTCAAATCGGGGGAGCCCGACGTTGGCGCGTGAGATCTCGCGTCAGACGTTTCTGCGCGGTGCCGCCGGAGCGTTAGCCGCCGGCGTGGTCCTCGGATCGGGCCGGGCTACCGCCGATCCGACTGCGGCCGGCCTGGACGGCCTGTCCGCCGCCCTCGGCGGGGAGGTGTTACTCCCGGGCAGCGGCCAATTCGGCACGGCCAAACAGGTTTTCAATACCAACTACAACGACTCGACACCGGCGGCGATCGTCACGCCTAGGTCACCCGCGGACGTGCAAAAGGCGATGACTTTCGCTGGCGCCCACAATCTCAAGGTGGCCCCGCGCAGTGGCGGACACTCCTACATAGGGGCGTCCACGGCGAACGGAACCATGGTGCTCGACCTGCGTCAACTGGCCGGGGACATCGGCTACAACGCCGCCACGGGGCAGGTCACGGTGACACCCGCAACCAGCCTCTATGAGCTGCACCAGACATTGGCCGCGGCCGGGCGCGGGATCCCGACCGGAACCTGCCCGTCAGTCGGTGCCGCCGGCCACGCCCTGGGTGGCGGGTTGGGCGCCCAGTCCCGGCACGCGGGCCTGATGTGCGACCAGTTGACCTCGGCGTCGGTGGTGCTGCCCGGGGGGCAAGCGGTGACCGCGTCTTCGACCTCCAACCCAGATCTGTTCTGGGCGTTACGCGGTGGTGGCGGCGGCAACTTCGGGGTGACAACCTCGCTCACCTTTGCCACGTTCGCCGCCGGGGACGTCGACGTCGTGAACCTGGTCTTCCCACCGCAATCGTTCGCGCAGGTTCTCCTCGGCTGGCAGAACTGGCTGCGCACCGCGGACAAAAATAGTTGGGCGCTGGCCGACGCCACCGCCGACGGGATCGGCACGCACTGCCGCATTCTTGCGACTTGCCCGGCTGGATCCGGTAACAGCGTGGCCAGCGCCATCACTTCAGCCGTTGGAACCCAACCGACCGGGACCGAAAACCACACCTTCAATTACTTGGACCTGGTGAGGTACCTGGCGGTCAACAACCTCAACCCGTCACCGCTGGGATATGTCGGCGGATCCGATGTCTTCCCGACCATCAACGCGGCTGCTGCTGCGGGGATCGCCTCGGCGTTGGAAGCCTTTCCCCGTGGGGCCGGCCGCGCGTTGGTGATCATGCACGCGCTCGACGGCGCGCTGGCCAGCGTGGCGCAGGGGGCCACCGCCTTTCCCTGGCGTAGGCATTCGGCGCTGGTGCAATGGTACGTCGAAACATCCGGTTCCCCGTCGGCAGCGACCGGCTGGCTCACCACGGCACATAAAGCGGTACAACAGTATTCGGTGGGCGGCTATGTGAATTACATCGAGGCTAACCAGCCGCCGTCGCGTTACTTCGGCCCGAATCTTTCCCGGCTGAGTGCCGTACGGCAGAAGTACGACCCGGGCCGGACCATGTTCTCGGGGTTGAACTTCTAAATGCTGGGTGATGCTTGGGTGATACGAAGGTCGAAAGGTGGACAGTGGCAGCGTTAGAAGGCAAGGTCGCATTGGTCACCGGCGCTTCGTCGGGCTTGGGCGCGGAGACTGCGCGCCTCCTTTCTCGTCGTGGCGCAACGGTTTTCGGCATAGCACGAGACGCCGGCAAATTGGCCGACGTGTTTGCCGGCATCGACGGTGGTGCCTACACCACGGTGGACGTCGGTTCCGCGCAGGCCTGCAGGGCGGCGGTCGCGCGGTGCGTGGCACAGTTCGGCGGTATCGATGCGCTGATCAACATCGCCGGACGACACCAGATGCGCCGGACCGAGTCGATGAGTGACGAGGACTGGGCGGAAGACTTGGCGGTCAACCTGAACGGGCCGTTCTACCTGTGTCGGGCGGCGTTGCCGCACCTGCTGGAACGCGGCGGCAACATCGTCAACGTGGCCTCCATTGCCGGCGTCGAGGGCCAGGCGTATTCGGCCGGCTATTGCTCGGCCAAGCACGGATTGATCGGGTTGACCCGAGCGCTGGCCGTGGAGTACACCGCAGATCGGTTGCGCGTCAACGCTGTTTGCCCGGGCGGCATGCTGACCCCGCAGATCGAACAGTTCACCGCCCCGGAGAACCCGAACTACGACCTCATCCTGCGTTCGGCGGCACCGCGCGGCATGATGGCGCCCCACGATGTCGCCAACGTGATCGCGTTTCTCGCCAGCGATGACGCCGCAGTGGTTCATGGCGCCGTCTATCGGGTCGACAACGGCAAGGGCGCCGGCTGAGGCCGACGGGTGTGGATGAGGCATCGAAGCCACCACAGCGTGAGCCACAAGAACCGCTGTGACAACAATCTTGGCTGGCCCCGTAGTCCGCACCCTCGAACGAAGACCATGGCCCATGGTCCGACACCAGAGGCGTCGGG
>JAVROZ010000032.1:0-11143 GCA_032162485.1 Mycobacterium sp. | reverse complement strand
ACCGCAATCTGCTGATCGACGGAGAACCCGTGGATCCGTTGTCCCAGACGCCAGCGCTGAGTTCTAGCTACGCCGGGATGGCGCGATCCCAAACGACACGACGCTGAGTCGACAGCCCGCCGGGCCGGTGCTCCAGCCGTGGTCGACGCCGGTGACTACCGCGGCGTCTCCGGTTTCCAGTGGGTGCGCGCCGTCGTCCAGGATCAGTTCCACTGAACCCGAGAGCACCAGATCGAGATCGACGGTGTCGGTGTGATGCACGGAAAACGCCACGCCGGGCCCGTAGTCGATCACCTTCCAGTTGATCGCACCGGGCGCAACACCCAGATCCAGGATGTCGGCGGCACGACCACCGTCGGTGATCGAGGGCGAATCCGACTGGTAGAGAACCGAATACAGGATGCCTTCGAAGCCGGGGAATCCGTCCAGCGTGACCGCGCCGTCCTGAACCGCGCACGACCGCCCGGCGGCGTCGACGCCAGTGGTCAGCAGACGCCCGCCGTCCGCAGATCGGGGCGCTTGAGCATCTTTCGGCAGTGAAACAAGGCTTCGCGCCGACTCCTCTGACATGCCGAGAACTCTAGGGCTCCGGTCGCAGGTCACGCCACCAGCAATAGATGTAGATCAACATGGAGATGCCTAGTGCGACGATCACCCAGAGAACTACCGTGACATCTACCCACCATCCGATGGGCGGGGAGTCGGGCAGCGCATTGCGCAGCGGTACCACCGCGAAAAGCATTGCCGCATACCATGTTGTCATTGGCGGCTGGAATTTTCGTCTGCCACGCAACGTCTGTACCGCAACGAAGAGGCCGAGCCCTGCCAGCAGGATCAAGACGCCGACGATAGCCGCGGCAAAAGCCGCCGTGGACGGGGACCGCTGCAACGTCACCCGGTACGGCCCGGCATTGCCTTGTCCAACATCAGAAACATCGACTTGCCAGCCTCGAAGGCGGTCGACAAACGTGATCGACGCTCGCTGCGGGGTGGGCGGAGTGCCGCGAAAAAGCTCCACAGTGATCGGGCCGGAATGGTAGTCGTCGAACGGCCACTGCGTGACATCCCCGGTCAGATTTAGTGGCACTGGAAAGACTCCCGGCACAGTTCCCGCCGACCACGTGCGCTTCGTTGGTGTCACGGCGGAGGTGACCATGACGCTGAGGTCCGCGGTGAGGTCATGGGAGACGGGGTTCAGCTGCCCAGGCCCTGGTGTGACGGAGACGTCAGCTACGAGCTGTCCATCGATCGAATGGACCTCTTTGAGTTCGACGGACACGGTATCTCCGTCAGGTCCTGGGTGGCCTTCACTGAGTTCACGAGGCTGGCCGAGGCCGGAACTCGCAAACAGTCCGACCGCGGCCAAATACGCTGCAATAAGGACGACGACAACACTGATGCCGACAACCCGCACCAATGCCCTGGTCCGCATACTGCCATCACCAGACAACGATGCCTCCCCGCACAAAGTTGTTGTTGCCCAGAGAGTCTAAGCCTGCTGCTCGTCGAGCCTTGAGTATCCCCTCGCGTTACTTGACTGCGCCTCCGTTCAGCGCTGCCGTCCAGCTGCCGTAGCAGCTCATGCCGGCACCGGCACCGGCATCTTCGACCGAACCGCGCGTGGTGCAGCCCGTCGGGTAGCGATCGCGACGGGTGTGGTTGTCGGCCTTAGTTTCTCGAGGGCTCGAAGGGTTGATACCACCACCAGTCGGCGCGTTCACCGGTGGGCCCGGGGCATGGTGGGACAGCGGGTGGGGGCAGGTTGGGCGGGCGCGCGAGTGGTCCGGCGTTGAGTGGTCGGCCGTCGTCGTCGGCGACAGTGAGATTGTCTGCGGGTCCGGTGATGGTGATCATGCCGCGGTGGTGCAGCCGGTGGTGATACGGGCAGACCAGCACCAGGTTGGCCAGTTCGGTGGGTCCGCCATCTTCCCAGTGCCGGATGTGGTGGGCGTGCAGTCCGCGGGTGCCCCCACAGCCGGGGACCGCGCACATCGGATGACGGTGCTCCAGGGCGCGGCGCAACCGCCGGCTGATCTGGCGGGTGGTGCGGCCGGCGCCGATGACGTCGCCGTGGCGTTCGAACCAGACCTCATAGGTGGCATCGCAGGTCAGGTATTGGCGTTCGGCGTCGGTGAGTGCCGGACCCAGATGCAATGCGCCGGCGCGCTGCTCCACATCGAGATGCACCACCACCGTGGTGTGCTGGCCGTGGGGTCGGCGGGCCACCTCCGCGTCCCAGCCTGCCTCGACCAGACGCATAAATGCTTCGTACGTAGACGGAAACGGGGCCGCATTCTCCGATACCCGCTCGCCGTTGTGACCGTGATCGCGCTTCCACTCGGCGACCAGCGCATCCTGGTGAGACTGCAGCGCCGCGTCGAACATCGCGGCCTCATCGTGGGGAAGGGTGATCCGCCAGGACGTGGATTCCTCGTTGGTGTGCTTCGTGATCACCGGCCGCGGCTGCGGCTTGGCCGAAGGCTCGGGGGCGGGTCGCGGTTCCAGCTTGACCGCGGTGCGCAGCTGGTTGACTGTGGCGACCCTGGCCAACTGCGCATAATGCTCATCAGATCCCTCACCGCCGCGCGCGGCGATCACCCCCACCTGATCCAGCGATAACCGGCCCTCCCGCATGCCCTGGGCGCAGCGAGGAAACGCCTGCAGCCGGTGCGCGACGGTCGTCAGCGTCTGCGCGGTGGCCGGGGACACCCCGAGCTTCCAGGCCACCAACGCCGCGATCGACCGCGCACCCGTCGCACCCCACAGCTCGTCGCCATCAATCTCGGCGATGATCTCCACGAGGCGCCCATCAATGGCATTGCGCTGACCGGCCAACTCCGCGAACTCCTCAAAGAGCACCTCAAGACGCTCAGCAGGGCTCACCGTCGCGGGAGGCGATGCGGTCGAAGACATGACTTGATTATCGCAGTCAGGTCCGACAACTCCGGCACCCAATCCGCATCACCAGTGCACTCCGATCACCATCTGCCCGGCGGCACAACCTGATTGGCGATCAACCCGCTGAGCGCTCGACCCCACGCGATACACGTCGCGAAGCCGACACCGATGCCCTCTCCGAGTGCTCATTCATCGCAGCACGGATCCGCGTCAAGCCGGCACGCGCAGGACGCACGGATCGGCACGTCGCACCGCGCGGCGGCCAGCGCAAGCTGTTGGCCGATGATGGTGGCTTCGGTGGTGCGGCCCAGCCGCTGCAGACATTCGTGATAGCCGTGCAGGCTCCACACGTTGGCGGGGTGTTGGCAACACCGTGCCAGTGTGGGGTCCAGGCCCAGATCCGCGGCATAGACAACGGCGGCCTCCTCGACGCGGCCCTGTTCCAGTAGCAGTGCGCCATACGCGTGCCGGGTCGGCTGCATCCAACCCCACGGCTCGTCGTAAGGCAGTGCGTCATCGAGCTCGACCGCGCGTCGCAGCTGATCGAATGCCTCGTCGAAACGTTCTTCCCGGTAAGCGATCTCACCGTCGAGCATGGCGGCGCCAACGGCAAGGATATCTCGACTGGTGTTGTTGAACAGGTAACGGGAACCCGGTATCCGGTCGTAGGCCGCACTGAACGCGGCGCGCTCGGCATGCGCCTGTGTCAGGCGGCCTGTTGCCGCCAGCGCTACGCCACGCCCGTAGTGAATCGTTGCCGTAGTGGCGCAGTAGAGGTCTCGGTCGGTCGGCAGAGTCATGGCGATCAGCTCGTCCCAGCGGCCGAAGCGCACCAGCACATGGACGCGCAGCGGCACGAACGCCTCCAGCCAGTCGGCCATCGGCGGGGATCGAATGGCCAACAGTTCGGCCGTCAGCTCGCGGGCGAGTTCGTCGGCGGCCTGCAGCGCAATCTGCGACTGCCCCTGCAGCATCGCCGAATACACGACGAAGTGCAGATCATGCGCGCGGTAGAGCGAGTAGAAATTCAGGGGCCCCTCGCGTAATACGAAGCGTCGATCTGCCCGTACAGCAGCATGATTCGCCTCCACTGAGCTGCGATAGTCACCGCACAGGACGTCAATGTGGCTCGGCATGTGCTGCAGATGGCCGGCGTCGGGCGCCAACTTACGCAACAGGTCCGCCGCCGGCAGCGCGACCTCTGGCGTCGCCGACATCTCCATGGTGTGCAGGTAAAGATGCAGGATCCCCGGGTGTTGTTGTCCCGCGGGCCCGGTCAGCGCATTCTCGAGCATCTGCCTGGCCTCGATCACGCGAGAGCCCGCCGCAGGCTCGCCTGTGGCGGTGTCCCATAGCGCCCATGCCGTGACGTTGACGAGTGCGTCCGCGGCCAGCGCTTGCACGTCGATGTCGTCTGGGTGGGCCGCGGCCAGTGTCGTCATCGCGTCGGCGTAAGCGGCGCCACCCGCGATCAGGGCATCAGCGTCGTCCGGATTGCCGGTGGGAAAGCGCACCCGCAGTGCGGCAATCAAGCCTTGCTCGACGACGCTGGACCGGCCGTGGGCCGCCAACTCGAGTTCCATTCGCGCGCGGGCCAGCGATGATTGCCGATCGAGCGGGTCGAACGCCTCCCATGCCTTGTTGTAGTTGGGTCCCACCGAATAGGCGATCCCCCAACGCGCAAGCGCGAGATCCGGGTCGAGCGCCAAGGCGCGCTCGAAGCAGGCGATCGCCTCTCCATGATTGAACGCGTACGCCCACACCAGTCCACGGTCGAACCACACCTGCGCCTGGGAGGACATGGTTTCCACCGGTCGGTGGTACGAGCCGAGGTCGAAGTAGTCGGCGGTCATGATCGCACCAGGCGGTCGACGATGATGGCGCGCGCCCTGCGGCCCTCCGGGGTGGGCATCAACGGATAGACGTGCAACAACTCCGGCTGTTCGTGATAGTCCACGTCTACCCCTGCCGCATCGGCCTTCTCGGCCAGCAATCTAGCGTCTGGGTTGAGCATGTCCCGAGTCCCGGAGAACACCGTCAACGGGCCCAGACCCCTCAGGTCGCCCGCTAACGGGCTGACCCGCGGATCGTCGACCGGCCATTCACCGCGCCACCGATCCGCGAACACCAACAGCGCGTCCCGCCCTAACCACGGGTCCGTCGACTCGACCGACTTGATGATCGGATTGGCAAGCGATAGGTCGACGACGGGCGAGATCAACACGGTCCTCGGGATCACCACGTCGTGCTCGTCGCGCAGCAATAGCGCTGCTGACAAAGCGATCTGGCCACCCGCGGAGTCACCGACGAGACACAGGCTGCGGCCGGCCGAAACGTGCTCGGCGGCCAACGCCGCGATCGCCGGCACAACGTCGGCCGCGGTCGCGAACGGCACCAGCGGAAAGATCGGCACGATCACCTCGGCACGGCCCTCGCCGGCGATTTGTGCCGCCAACTTCCAATGCTGGGCCGCGATCTCGTTGACCCATCCGCCACCGTGCAGATAGATGACGCTGCGTTCCGCTGCTTTCTTTTGCGGCGTCAACGTGTAGATGGGCCAAGCCGATCGGGTCTGCAGTGCCACGTTCACACGAGGACGCAATCGTGTCGGCGGGCCGAACAGTTGCCGGAGCAGGGCCCGCTGTTCGATATGCGCGCAGGCAGTTTCCGCACTTGCGTAGGCTCGACCCCGGCCCGCGAGGCGAAGGACCGCCGGCATTGCCCGGCTTCTCCAACTGGTCATCCGGTCATCCCCCGCGGCGACAGTTCGCCGTCCTCGCACCGGATGCGCAGCAGCGACTGGGTTCCCGCGGCAGCGACGTACAACTCATCGAGGCCCGGGCCGCCGATACACACATTGGTGGGAAGCGATCCGGCGGGTAGGTCGATTACCGCGTCTCGCTCGCCGGCGGCATTGATGACGTCGATGCGGTCGCCTCCCGTAGTCGCCACCCACACCTGCCCGGACGGGCTGATCACCAAACCGTCGGGCCATCCGGTGTCGAAGGTGTGCACCAGTCGGGGCTTTGCCCAGCTCGGCGAACCCACCGGACCCACGTCATAAGCCAGCAACTCCGACGACAGCGTCGCGGAGACAAAGAGCGTCCGCCCGTCATTGGAAAAGTCGAGTCCGTTGATGAACACCGGGCCGTCGTCGACGATTCGCTCGGGTTCGGCGCCGTCCAGAGCGCATGCCCACAGAAATCCCGGTTCTGGTGTGGTGTAGACATTTTCACCACGCGGATCGGTGACCCACAGTCGGCCGTCGGGGCCGAAGTCCAAGTCGTTGGGTGCATCCATTCCGGTGGCGAAGTATTCGACATGTTTATCGACGACGATCTGCACCCCCGCCGGCGCCGGACCGCTCCCACCGAAGATCCCCCCGTTCTGGGCGACGTAAAGCGACCCATCCCGGCCCAACGCAAGACCGTTGGGTCCGCCGCCGGTGACGATCCGCTCCACCGGTCCGCCCGCGGGATCCACGACGTAGAGGCAGCCGTGACTGATCGACGTCAGCGCGATGCGTCCCTCGGGCAGCCACACCGGACCCTCGGTGAACCCGAGATCAGTCGCCAGCACATCGATATGCATCGTGACCCTTCCGTCCATAAGAATTGGTGGCGTCCGGTGAATCACCAATTCCAATATCGGGCATCGGCTTCCACTCCCCCGCTACCGAGGCGCTCCAGCGCGGTTGGCGGCGTTGCAGGAAAGCCTCGACACCTTCGCGCGCATCTGCTCCGCCCATCACCCGGTGATGTAGTTGTGTTTCCAGCTCGGCGACCTGCCGCGGTGTGTAGCCGTGAATCATGGTGTCCCACAGCAGTCGCTTGCTCAGCGCCGCCGACATGGGTGCCACATTGACGGCAATGTCTCGGGCTACCGTCATCGCGTGCTCGAGAACCTCGCCGCCCGGCAGTGTGCGGGTCGCGATCCCGAGTGCCACGGCCTCGGCGCCATCGAAGGTACGGCCAGTCAGTAGCAGGTCGGCCGCCACGGCTCCGCCGACCAGATGAGGCAACGTCCAGTGCGACATACAGTCCGGTATGACGCCCCGCCGTACTTGCGCCACAGCGTATTTGGCGTCGCGCGCCATGATTCTGATATCGGCCTGCAGCGCGATGGTCAGGCCGATGCCGATGGCATGTCCATTGACGGCCGCGACGACCGGGGTGCGCAGTTCGAAGGCCGCGGGATCGGTGGGTGATGCGGTGAATGCGGAACCACCCGATGGTGCATCGAAAGGGTTTGATCCGGTGGCGAAGTCGGCGCCGGCGCAGAACGCGTCACCCGCTCCGGTGAGGACGACCACCCGCACCGCGTCATCGGCGTCGCACTGCCGGTAGGCCCGATTGAGCAGGTCGCCCATCTCCGCGGTGTAGGCGTTGCGCCGCTCCGGCCGGTTCAGGGTCAGGAGTGCGACACCATCTGCGATTGTGATGGTGAGGTCGGCTCCCATCTCGGCAAACTTACCCGGTTGGACCCCGGTGCGGACCCCCGGCTTGTTGCCGCCGCCGCCACGGTGTGGGCTGCCACCGCGCCTGTCCTGGCCGGTCACGGCCGGGCTTACCTGGCCGACCGCCAGGTCGCCGAGGCTGCGCCGTCCGCCAGCGACCCCATAGTGGCGCAGCGCCTGTGGCAGCTGTGCCAAAGTGGGTGAATCCGTAGGCACTATCGTGGGCGCATGAGAAAGCGCGCGCAATGAGTGTCCAAACTCTGGACACCGATTACCTCGTGGTGGGTTCAGGCGCCATGGGAATGGCTTTCACCGATACGGTCATCACCGAATCCGAGGCTCGCGTTGTCCTGGTGGACCGGGCACACCAACCGGGCGGACACTGGACCACCGCCTATCCGTTCGTGCGGCTGCATCAGCCGTCTGCGTACTACGGCGTCAACTCAAGACCGTTGGGCAACAACACTATTGATCTCGTCGGGTGGAATCAGGGGCTGAATGAACTTGCGCCCGTCGGCGAGATCTGCGCGTACTTCGACGCCGTCATGCAGCAGCAGTTCCTCCCTACCGGACGCGTCGAGTATTTCCCGATGTCCGAGTATCTCGGTACCGACGGTGGCAGCGCCGGTTCCGAAGGCCGGTTCCGGACACTGGCCGGCGCCGAATACGCCGTCAACGTCAAGAAACGCGTGGTTGACGCCACCTACCTGCGGGCCGTGGTGCCATCCATGCGACCCGCCCCCTACGCCGTCGCACCGGGCGTCGACTGCATCCCGCCCAACGAACTGCCAAAGTTCGGCGCGCGAGAACGCTATGTGATCGTCGGCGCCGGTAAGACCGGTATGGATGTCTGTCTGTGGTTGTTGCGGCACGGCGTCGGTCCCGAACGGCTGACCTGGATCAAACCGCGGGATTCCTGGCTGATGGACCGGGCGACGCTGCAGCCTGGACCTTCGTTCATCAAGCAGTTCCGGGACGGCTACGGGGCCACGCTCGAGGCCATCGAGGCTGCTACCTCGATAGAGGACCTGTTCGACCGGCTGGAGGCGGCCGGCACGCTGCTTCGCCTCGACCCGTCGGTGCGGCCGCTGATGTACCGGTGCGCGACCGTATCGCAGCCCGAATTCCACCAGCTGCGCCGTATCACGGACATTGTCAGGATGGGTCACGTCCAACGCATTGAGCCGACCGCGATCGTGCTGGACGAGGGATCCGTCCCCTCCTCCCCGTCGACCCTCTACATCGACTGCACAGCCGACGGAGCGCCACAATTGTCGGCCACCCCGGTTTTCGACGGCGACCACCTGACCCTGCAGGCGGTACGCGGATGCCAGCAGGTGTTCAGCGCGGCATTCATCGCGCACGTGGAGTTCGCCTATGACGGTGACGCGGTCAAAAACGAACTCTGCACACCGATTCCGCACCCGGATCGCGATCTGGACTGGCTGCGGCTGACGGCGGCCGACCTCAGGAATTTTCAGCGCTGGCTCGACGATGCCGATTTGAGCGACTGGCTCGGCTCGGCGCGGTTGAATCTGCTCGCCGACATACTGCCGCCGCTGTCCCACAAGCCGCGGGTCCGCGACCGCGTGGTGTCGATGTTCCAGTCGAAGCTGAACGCGTCCAGCGAACAGCTGGAGAAACTGCTCAGCGACGCGACCGCAGTGCAGCGTTAGGGAAGAAGTCGTGCCCCCTAACCCCGACTCTGAGTTGCCCCTGGTGCCCGTGCCCGACGAGGGCTACGTCTACCAAACCGGTTGGCGGCTGGCAACATCGGACATCGACGAGCACCGCAGACTTCGTCTCGACGGTGTGGCTCGCTACATTCAGGAGGTCGGTGCCGAGCATCTCGCCGACGCGGCGTTGGCAGAGGTTCATCCGCACTGGATCGTGCTGCGCACGGTGATCGACGTCATTGAGCCGATCGAGCTTCCCAGCGACATCACCTTTCGTCGTTGGTGCGCGGGACTTTCCAGCAGGTGGTGCAACATGCGCGTGCAGCTCGAGGGCGCCGAAGGCGGACGCATCGAAACCGAGGGTTTCTGGATCTGCATGAACAAGGACACCTTGACGCCCTCGCGGCTCACCGACTACTGCGTCGAACGCTTCGGCAGCACCACCGAAGATCACCGGCTCAAGTGGCGACCCTGGGTGACCGAGCAGATCGACAGCGGACCCAATACTACGGTGACGCCTTTTCCGCTGCGCCGCACCGATATCGACCTTTTCGAACACGTCAACAACACCGTCTACTGGCATGGTGTGCTGGAGATACTGGGCCAGGTACCCGAACTGGCGAACAATCCCTACCGGGCGGTGCTCGAATACCGCAGTCCCATCAAGTACGGCGAGCCGTTGAGTATTCGTTGGGAGAATCGAGGCGACTCGGTTCTGCTGCATTTCATCGTCGAAGACGATATTCGCGCGGCGGCTCTGGTCCGCAGAATCTAGTCTCGTTCAAGCCATTGCACCTGCGCCGCGCTGTGGCTACCCCCCGCCGCCGGCGTCAGGTCATCGAGTCTGGACAGCTGCTCGGCGGACAGTTGAATGCTATCGGCGGCAACGTTTTCTTCAAGGCGCTCCACGCGCTTGGTCCCCGGTATGGGGACAATGTCGGCTCCTTTGGCCAGCAGCCAGGCCAGGGCGACCTGCGCCGGGGTGGCGCCGACGTCGCTGCTGATCGCGCGCAGCTGATCTGCGCTGCGCAGGTTGTGCTGGAAGTTCTCGTCAACGAATCTGGGGTTTGTCTTGCGGAAGTCGGTGTCGGGAATCGCATCGGTGGAACGTATTGCGCCGGTGAGGAAGCCGCGGCCCAACGGAGAGTAGGCGACGAAACCGATTCCCAGCTCTCGCAGTACTGGCAACACCGCGTTTTCGGGATCGCGCGTCCACAGCGAGTATTCGGATTGCACGGCGGCGATCGGGTGGACGGCGTGAGCACGGCGAATGGTTTGACTCCCGACTTCGGACACACCGATATGCCGGATCTTGCCGGCGGTGACGAGTTCGGACAGCGCTCCGATCGTGTCTTCGATCGGAGTGCCCCGGTCGAGGCGATGTTGGTAGTACAGGTCGACGTGGTCGGTGCCCAGCCTTTGCAGCGAGCCGTCCAGAGCGATACGGATATTGGCGGGGCTGCTGTCCAGGCCGTTCTTGCCGGTGTGGGACATCAGGCCGAATTTGGTCGCCAACACGACCTGGTCTCTTCGGCCCTGTAGCGCGCGGGCGAGTAATTCCTCGTTGCGGTAAGGGCCGTAGACCTCGGCGGTGTCGATCAGCGTGACGCCAAGGTCGATGGCACGGTGAACGGTTCGGATTGACTCGGCGTCGTCGGTGCCCGCACCGGCATAGGCAGCCGACATGCCCATCGCGCCCAGGCCGAGCCGCCCGACTTCCAGGTTCGCCAGATTCGCGGTTTTCATGACCGAAGGAACTCCAATACGTCCGCGTTGACGGTTTCGGCGTGGGTAGTGATCATCCCGTGCGGGAAGTCCTCGTAGGTCTTCAGAATTCCGTTGCGCAACAACTCTGCCGACAACGGGCCGGCAGCCTGGTACGGCACGATCTGATCGTCCTTACTGTGCATCACCAGAACCGGGATGGTGATGTTCTTGAGGTCTTCGGTGAAATCCGTCTGGGAGAAGGCGACGATGCCGTCGTAATGCGCCTTGGCACCGCCGGCCATCCCCTGGCGCCACCAGTTGGCGATGTCTGCTTCGGACGGCTCGACTCCGGGGCGGTTGAATCCGTAGAAGGGCCCCGAGGGCAGCGCCCGGTAGAACTCGGATC
>JAVROZ010000031.1:0-2535 GCA_032162485.1 Mycobacterium sp. | reverse complement strand
CCGCCTCGCGGACAGTGACCGGGGCCAGCGGCCGTGGCGCGGCGACCCGGATCCGCTCGGTGACGCGGGTGCCCCCCTCGAACGGGGTGAAGCTCACCTTTCCGCGAAGGTGCACACCCGGGACCTGGTCCGCCTCGGTGGACACGTCGCCTTCGGTGGGGACGTGCAGCCGGGTCCGGTAGGTGATCTGCATCGTGAACGGCCCCAGCGGAATTCGATCCACCACCTGATAACTCTGCTGGTAGCCGTCCGGGGTTTCGCTGCGGGACAGCACTTCCACCGACACGATCAGCGGGTGTACCAGTCTGATGTTGTCGAGGTCGACGTAAAAGTCACGGACCTGGTCCGGCGGCGCGGGCACCTCTTCGGTCAGAGTCCGCTCGGCGTGCGCGACCCACCAGCTCATACTGGACAACCTACTGTGCTAGCAGACGCAAAATCGCAGCAAACCATGCATTCCAATGCGAGTTGGCGTCTGCTGGCGGGCTTATGTGATCCCAGCGCAGCTCATCAGAGGCCCAACTGGGCGCGAAGTTCGGTCGTGCGCCACCAGATCAACGCGGCGAACAGCAGCAAGGCGATAACCGTTGCGGTGCCTTGGATGATGTCCCGGCGGTTGCGCGGCGCATACACGTAGGCCGCGGCGATCGCCCCGCCGGTGACCAGCCCGCCCACGTGTGCTTGCCAGCTGATCTGCTGTGAACTGAGGAGGGGCGCGACGAACGTGAACGCCAGATTGATCACGATGACCGCGACGATCGATCGGACGTCGAGGGTGAGCCGTCGCGCCACCACGAAGATGGCGGCGAACAGACCAAACACCGCTCCCGACGCGCCCGCCGTCGCCGTGTTGAGCGGCGACAGCAGGTAGACCAGCACCGATCCGCCCAGCCCGCTCACTGCGTACAGAGCCGTGAAGCGCAGCCGGCCCAACCACATCTCGAGCGGCGGGCCCACCACGTAGAGCGCCCACATATTCAGCAGCAGGTGCGGCGCGCCGTAGTGCATGAACGCCGAAGTCGCCAGACGGTAAAGCTGTCCGTCCGCGACGGCCGGCGGCCACAGTGAGAATTGCCGCTGCACGTCGACCAATGCGACCTCCGCGACAAAGGCCAACACGTTGAGCGCGATCAGCGTAAATGTGACCACCGGTCTGCCAGACCGCTCCCGTCCACCGAAGGGTGTCCGTCGCTCCCGAACGGTTTGGGCGCCCGCGTCGACGCACTGCACGCACTGATGACCCACCGCGGCACTGCGCATGCAATCCCCGCAGATCGGGCGCTCGCATCGGGTGCACCGCACATACGTCTGGCGGTCGGGATGTCGGTAACAGGTCGGCGCATCGGCCGGCAGCTGCGGTGTACTCATCGCAACCATTCTTGCCTGCCAGGCGCAGGCGCCGCCGGTCAGGCAATCCCGCAGAGCCCCCCGGGTATGCGCAGCCGAGACTATTCCCTCGCTCGTCGAGTTGACCTACTGTGATTCGCGTGGAGTCAGACGGAACCCCTGAATTGGTGCCGGTCGAAGATGTGCACCCGGGTGACCCGATCACCGATGGCGGTCAACGCTACATAGTTCTCGAGTCCAAGGCCGTCGGCGACGGCTGCGTGGTCCTTGAGCTGGAGTCCAGAATCGACCACCAGTTACGGGTCATCGAGAAGTCCTTCCCGGCCGGGTACCACGTAGGCAAGGCTCATCACCGAATTCTCTAGCTATTACCTTCGCGACGGCCGTTGATCGTTGGGGTCATTCGGATCCGGCTCTCCGAACCAGCGCGAAGGCACGTGCTCGGGGTAGGCGTCATGCCAGGCCCACCACTCGTAGGGCGCACTCTGCGGGTAGCCCGGCGGCGAGTCCTCCCAGTCCTCCTGGCGTCCGAGCGCCGTCATGTCCAGGTAGCTCCACACCGACCCCAGGGCCTCATCGCCCCGGTTGTTGATGAAGTACGTGCGAAACACCCGGTCGCCCTCATGGATGAACGCGTTGGTGCCGTGCCATTCGTCCACGCCGAAGTCCACATCAAAACTGTCGGTGATCGTGTAATACGGCATCTCCCAACCCATCCTGTCCTTGAGCCGCTCGATGTCGGCTTGTGGCGCGGGCGAGGCGAACACCAGCGTGGTGTCGCGGGCGTTCAGATGGGCGAGGTGGCTGACCTGATCGCCGACCATGGAGCAGCCGGGGCAGGCGTGATCCGGCCAGCCGTGCACGCCGGGCTCGAAGAAGGCGCGATAGACGATCAG
Source organism: Mycobacterium sp. (assembly GCA_032162485.1). Classification (GTDB taxonomy): domain Bacteria; phylum Actinomycetota; class Actinomycetes; order Mycobacteriales; family Mycobacteriaceae; genus Mycobacterium. Next base: position 292 of record JAVROZ010000031.1, on the reverse strand, counting down.
CTGACGCCGGCCTTGAAAGAGGCCCAGCAGGTCCACTTTGCCGTCGGGACCGTCGAATTCGTAATCCTTGTCCACGGCAAGCCATGGCATCCTTCGCCGTTCGGCGGCCAGCGCATCACGGGCGCGGGTCAGCTCCTTTTCCTTGACGAGCAGTTGCTGGTGCGCGGCTGCCCATTCCTGTGCCAACACGATCGGGGGTGTTTTCATCTGTTACGCCGCCTTTCCTGGTTCTTGTTTTATGTCCTACCCGTTCAGTGCAACGGCGATAGGCCCGCCGCTGCCAGGAGGTAGG